>NZ_JBNFOM010000016.1:0-87154 GCF_057364785.1 Brevibacterium sp. LAARM2_SD2
CCGGGCCGGGCGTCGCCGGGGCGCGGGTCGACCGGGCGGCGGTCAGCCGGGCCGGGCGTCGCCGGGGCGCTGGTCGTCGTGGCCGATCGCGCGGTCCGCGGCGTCGCGGGCGCTCTTGATCTTGTCGCTGTACTTGCCCTTCGTCAGCGAATCGGCGGCACCGGCAGCCTTGTCGAGGACCTGATCGCTGAACTTCTCCACCTTGGGGTTGTTGAGCTTCTCACGGACCTTGGGGTCGTTGGCGAGGTTCTTCGCCTTGTTGATGAACTTGTCGAATCCCATGGGACTGCCCTTCTTCACAGGTGTGCTTCACAGATGTGATGGTCGCCACCGATCCTAGTCCGCGAGGCTGAGTCGGTCCTGTGGGCCGCCTTCGCCCCGCCTCAACCCGACTTGTCCGCGGAAGGGCCGGTCGCGGCGGTGTAGGCGAGCGCTGCCTGCACCCGCGACTCGACGCCGAGCTTGACGAGCACTCGGGAGACGTGCGTCTTCACAGTGGCCTCGGTGATGCCGAGCTCATTGGCCAGGGCGCGATTGTTCCGGCCTGCGGCGATCCCCGCGAGGACCTCGCGCTCCCGGTCGGTGAGATCGTCGGGCAGCGCCGCGGCGGGTGCCGGTTCCTCGGGAAGTGCCGAGAGCATGGTGACGACGCTCGCGGTGACCTCGGGTGAGAGCACGGTGTCCCCGGCGGCTGCGCGGTGCACGGCGCCGATGAGCTCCTCGGCCGAGGCGCTCTTGAGGAGGAAGCCCGCGGCCCCCGCGCGGAGGGCGGCGAGGATGACGTCGTCGAGTCCGAACGACGTGAGGATGAGAACCGTCGGGGCGCCTGGGGCCGACCGCAGCTGCCGGGTCGCGGCGACTCCGTCGAGGACGGGCATCCGCACATCCATGAGGACGATGTCCGGGCGCAGCGCTTCTGCCATGCTCACCGCCGTGCGCCCGTCGGCGGCCTCGCCGACCACGGAGATGCCGTCGGCGGTGTCGAGGAGCAGGCGGATGCCGGCGCGCACGGCTCCGTGATCGTCGGCGATGAGGACGGTGGTCACTGCGGGGGTCCTTTCGGTCTCGGCGGCTCCGGCGCGACGTGCGACTCGGGTGCGGCCGTCCTGCCTCCCGGCAGGGTGAGTGTGGCGGTGAACGTGTCCGTCGTCCGGGTGAATGCGGCACCCCCGCCGAGGCGCTCGAGCCGGTGGGCGATGTTGTCGAGTCCGTGCCCCGCCCGGTCGGTCGCCCCCGCGGTGGGGGAGAGCGCGACCGGGTTGGACGCGGCGATCGCGCCCGCCTCGGTGACGGTGATCGTCAGCTCCGGTGCGCTGGCGTGCTTGACGACGTTGGAGATGAGTTCGGCGATGACCGGACGCAGCGCCGCCTCCTGCCGGTCGGGCAGCGCGGTGAGCGCCTCCGCCCCGGTGACGGTGACCCCGAGGCTCCTGGCCAGGGCGATCGCCTCGGCCGCTGACGCCGCGACGGGAGGATCGGCCTCGACGTCGGAGCGGAGGACATCGATCATGCGGCGCATCTCGCTCAGCGCCCGGTCGGCGGCGGCGTGGACGGTGGTGAGCACCTCGGTGCGGATCCTCTCATCGTGGGCGGCCAGCGCCGCCTGGGAGTGGAGGGCGATCGCGGAGATGTGCCCGGCGACGAGGTCGTGGAGGTCCTCGGCGGCGGCAGTTCGCACCTTCTGCTCGGCGAGCCGGGCGCTCACCGCGGCGTTCTCGGCAGCCAGACGCGCCGCCTGCTCCTGAGCGTCCGCGCGGGCGCGCTCGGCCTCGGCCCGTTCGTGTTCGGCGGCGGCGGTGTTGCGGTGCTCGCGGACGCTGCTCGCCCACAGGGCCGGGAGGAAGAGGATGATGACGGCGAGGACCGAGAACTGGAACGACGTCGACAGATCGAATCCGGAGGCGAACGAGGCGACGCCCGCGACGATCGTCGAGACTCCTGCGAGGGTGAACACGACCGTCGACACGCGCGGGGATGCGTGTCCGACGAGGGCGAAGACGAGCTGGAACACGAGCCAGAGAGCGAAGTCGTGGCCGCCGGCGAGGACGTCGACACCGAGGCCGATGAGGAAGCTCGTCGTCGAGATCGCCACCCGCGGGGCGTAGAGCGTGCCGATGAATCCGCAGGTGATGAGCACGGGCTGAGCGACCTGGTCGGGGACGACGTCGGTGTCGAACCACTGGTTCTGGGGGCCGAGGACGATGAAGAGGACGCCGATCGCGCTGAGCACGAGCGCGGTGAGGAGATCCTCGAGGGTGAATGCGGGCAGGCCCGGCACTGACAGGTGCCGCTGATCGGACATGATCCGAGTCTAGTGACGACGCCGTCGGGAGGAATCATCCCAAAGTCGGATGTCGACGTGCGACTTCCTCCCGACGACGGGGCTTCCCTCTCCCGCATAGCGTGGCGGCATGAACAGCACCGAGGCGGCCCGGAGTTCCGGTCGGGCACAGGCATCGACGGCGTCGGGCTTCTTCAGCGGACCCGCTGAACTCCTCGCCTTCGTCCTCCCCGTCGTCGCCGCGCAGCACCTCGGGGCGAGCGGGGCCGAGACCGGAGCGCTCGTCGCCGTCCAGCTCCTCGTCTCGCTCCTCATCCGGCCCCTGGCCGGCAGGCTCGTCGACCGGTGCGGATCGCCGCGGAGCTCGGCGATGATCGCGGCGGCGGGCTCAGGCGTCGGGGTACTCTCCTTCCTCGTCTTCGCCGCCTCGACGACGCTGCCGCCGGCGTTCGCCGCTGCCGCACTCGGCGGCATCGCCGGTGCGCTCTTCTGGGTCGCGGTGCGCGCCCTCATCGCCGAGCGCGCCGAGGGCGATATCGGCGATGACCGCTTCGCCGTGCTCATGGAGAACGAGTCCTCCGGCGCCTGGATCGCGTTCATCATCGGCATCCCGCTCTTCCAGGTCGCCGGACCGCAGGCCGTCTTCCTGGCGTGCGCGGTCGCCTGCCTCGTCGCGGGGGTCCTGCTCGCGCGGATCGGAACGCACAGTCCTGCACAGGGAGAGGCACGGCAGCGCCCGACGCCCGACTCTGCACATCTGCTGCGATCCCTGCGCGGCATCCTCGCGCTCGTCGTCGTCCTCGCCTTCGCCGAGGGCATCATCTCACTCCTCCTCATCCTCCACCTCGCCGTCGAGCTCGGGCTGGAGCTCGGAGAGATCGCGCTCGTCTACCTGCCGGGGGCGATCGTGCTCAGCATCGCCCCGCGTCCTCTCCACCGTCTCGTCCGCCGCATCGAGCCGCGGTGGATCCTCCTCCTCGGCCTCACGTGCTCCGCCGGGTTCGCCGCGGCGATGGTCACCCGCCCCGGCCCGGTCGCGCTCGCCGTGCTCTGGGTCCTCTCCGCCCTGTGCTTCTCGCTGCTCGAACCGCTGCTCGACAGGCTCATCGCCGTCGTCTCCGGCCACCGGGCGGGAGCTGGGTTCGGGTACGCCCAGAGCGCAGAGCTCATCGGGACCGCTGCCGGGACGCTGGCGGCCGGAGCGCTCTTCGGTGCCGGCGCCTGGCATGTCGCGACGATCGCCGCCGCGGTCGTCCTCATCATCGCCGCGCTCACCGGGTGGCGGGGTCTGCGCCGTTTCCCCGCCGCAGACCTCGGGGCAGACGAACGCATTCGAGACCAGCGCCCGCGCGACAGTCGCCAGCACGGCACTCGTCGAAACGACACCCGCCGCAGCGGCACCACCACAGAGAGAAAGGGACTGAGTCCAGCCATGAAGAGAACAGCAGCGACCCTGGCCATCCATGTCGGCATCTACGTGATCGCGCAGGTGATCTTCGCCCTCGTCGCCGCCAGCTGGCCCTGGGAGGTGATCACGGGCGGGACCTCGGTGACGACCCTGCTGAGCTGGAACGCCGGGGGAACGGACATGCAGAGGTGGATCGGCTCGATCTCACGGATCTGGACGATCGTCGTCCTCATCGACATCCTCTGGTCCGGTTATCGGATGATCGTGCCGAAGGCACCTCAGTCCTCGACGGACTGACCTACTCGAGCATCACCCCGTTGCCGTGGACGCTCACCCGCATGCCGTCGTCGACGGCGTCGATGCCGGTGACCTCGAGGCCTTCGGGCATGTCGCCCAGATCGATGACGATGTCGGAGATCTCCGAGGTGAGGAACGACGGCATCGTCGAGAGGTCGACCTCGGCCGCGCCGAGGGTGAGCGTCGTCGCCGAGACGAGGATCTGCCGCCCGTCGGGCTGCGCATCGATCCCGACGCGCACGTCCTGCCCGAGCAGGGAACCGGTGAGGTAGAGCGTCCCGTCGGTCGTCGTGAACGTCATCCCGTCGGGCAGGGAGGCGTTCTGCCCGGCGAGCCGATCGATCGTCGACAGCGGGATCGTCGCCTCCCCGTCGACGGTGCCGATCGGCCGCGAGGAGTCGGTGGGCACATCGAAGAGGCTGAGGTCGACGTCGGTGACCTCGAGGTCCTCGTACGTCGCCCGCGTCGCCGTGACGTCGACGGCGTCGAGCCTGCCCGCAGCCAACTGGTTGAGGATCGGGAAGCCCCTGACGTCGACCTGCGCGTCGCCGTAGTTCTCCAGCCCCTCGGCGATCCGGCGCTCGGTGGTGAAATCGACGATCCGGTCGGCGGCGATGACCCCGACGACGAGGGTGACGACGACGATGATCGCGGAGACGATGAGGGGACGGCGGCGGGACCGGCGGCTCGGATGGGCTCGGGTTGCTCCAGTCGTCATGACGCTCATTCTCCCATTGTCCCTGCCCAGGATGCGTGCGACCTGGCTGTCGGATGTGCCGGTCCGACAATCGCCTGCCCTGTCGGCCGGGGACGCACCCCGCCTAGGATGGGGCCATGGACTCGACTCGCACGCAGAACATCAGGACCCTCTCCGGTCGCCTCAACTCGTTCCACTCGTCGATCTACTTCTCCGAGGTCGTCGGCGCCTCGTTCGCCGAACTCGGCCTCGAACCCGGGATCCCGGCGAACATGGCCGCCCGCTCGGCGCCGATGGGTCGCGTCAACGCCGGCGTCGTCGCCGGCACCTTCTACAACTACTCGCCGTCGTTCATCGCGACGATCATTCCGCGGATCTGGGACACCGTCTCCCCGGACGTCATGGTCTCCGCCCGTTTCGACGCCGTGTCCCTCTACCTCGACGGACTCTTCGGCGACCGTGACGACATCGCCCTCCTCACCGAGGCGGCCGTCCAGCTCACGGAGACGCTCACCCCCGTGCGCGAGGCGATGGACTTCACCGGGCGCTCGCTGGCCGGCTCGACCGCCGCCGCCGTCGCCGCCCACACCCCGGCCACGGCCTTCGAGGCTCTCTGGGATCTCGCCACAGTGGCGCGCGAGTTCCGCGGCGACGGGCACGTCGCCTCCCTCGTCACCGCCGGAGTCGCCGGCATCGACGCCCTCATGCTCGACGTCGCCACCGGTGCGTCGTTCAAGCCGCGGGCCGCGCAGAAGACCCGCGGTTACACCGATGAGGAGTGGCAGAGGGCCCAGGACGGACTCGCCGAGGCGGGGCTGATCACCGTGGGCACCGACGACCGCGGGTATCCGCTGCCGCAGATCACCGACGCGGGACGTCAGCTCAAGGAGGAGGTCGAGATCCTCACCGACGGCACCGTGGCCGCCGCCTGGTCGGTGCTCAGCGACGAGCAGATCGCCTCGCTCATCGCCCCGAGCCGCACGCTCGTCAAGGTGCTCGTCCAGTCGGGGGCGTTCCCGTCCGCCGTCTTCGCGCAGCCGGAGCGGAAGTCGAGCTAGTTCGCCGGTGTCGCGTCGGCGGGGGTCTCAGCAGCGTCGCCCGCCGGCTGCTCCGCGTCCGCGGAGTACTGGGCGACCACCTCGGCGGCGATGCGCTTGGCATCATCCGAGGTCGGCCCCTCTGCGGAGAACACGGCCCGGCGGTAGTACTCGAGTTCGACGATCGAATCCCGGATGTCGCCGAGGGCGCGATGGCCGCCGAGCTTCGCCGGTGCCTGGTAGTAGGCGCGGGGGAACCACTGCTTCGACAGCTCCTTGATCGAGGAGACGTCGATGATGCGGTAGTGGAGGTAGGCGACGAGGTCGGGCATCTGCTTGTTGAGGAACACCTTGTCGGTGCCCACCGAGTTCCCGCCCAGCGGGGCCTTGCCGGCCTCCTTGACGTGCGTCTTCACATAGTCGAGGACCTGGGCCTGCGCCTCGGCGACGGTCGTGCCGGCGTCGAGTTCGGTGATCAGCCCGGAATCGGTGTGCATCTTCGTGACGAAGTCGTTCATGTTCGCCCGGGCCGCCGCCGAGGGCCGGATGACGATGTCGATGCCCTCATCGAGCGGTCGGAGCTCGAAGTCGGTGACGATCGCGGCGATCTCGATGAGTTCGTCACGCGCCTCGTCGAGGCCGGTCATTTCGCAGTCGATCCACACAATTCTGTCGTTGCTCACGCTGCCAGCTTAACGGTGTGCGGGTCGGGACAAGCCGAGTGGGTCTGTGTGTCCGCTGACACACGCTGAGTGCATCCGCAGAACACCGCCGCCGTCGGTGACCTAAACTTGTACTGACCTCTGCCCGGACAGGGTGGGAGGAATCGTGCCGACTCGAGGAGAAGGTTTTTCGCGTGCGTTACACACTTGCTGTGATTCTCATGGTGGTGGGTGTCGTTGTCTCAGGGCTCGGGCTGCTCCAGAAGACCCTGTGGGCCCCCTCCGACACGATCACCGCCACGACGCAGATCGACGGGTCGGCCCCGGCCGTCATCGTCGATCCGGGCATGCTCAACCTCTATGACACGCCCGCGACGCTGACCGCCCAGGGCACCGGTGATCTCACGATCGCGCAGGCCCCGATCGAGAGCATCGACGCCTGGGTCGGCGATTCCCCGGCCGCCCGGATCACCGGACTCGCCGCGGAGAACGGTCTCACCGTCGAGCCGAAGGAGGGCGAGGCAGAGCTGCCGAACCCGGTCGGCTCCGACCTCTGGGAGGCCGAGGTCACCGGCACCGACACCGTGAGCCTCGACTGGGACTCCGACCCCAACCGCACAGGGTTCCTCATCGCCGGCTCCGGCGCCCCCGGCGACGTCACCTCGGTGTCCCTGTCCTGGCCCAACCGCGCCGACACCCCCTGGGCGATCCCGCTGATGATCGCCGGCGGCGCGATCTTCGTCATCGGCCTCATCCTCCTCTTCCTCGGCCGTCGCACCGCGAAGCGCGAAGCCAACCGCCGCCAGGCCCGGCAGGACCGCCGGCGCAAGCTCGCCGAATACGGCACGGCCTTCGCCATCGTCCCGGTCCTCGCGCTCAGCGCGTGCGGCCCCGCCGAGCTGCCGACCCCCGAAGCCTCACCGGCCCCGACGACGCCGATGGCCGGGGTGAGCAGCGGCCAGGCTGAGCGCATCCTCGGCGCCGTCGCCACCGACATCGCCGCCGCGGACAAGGAGACCGACGCGAAGAAGCTCGAGGCCCGCGCCACCGGACCCGCACTCGAACAGCGCACCGCCGTCTACACGGTCAAGGACAAGGTCAAGGACCAGACGATGCCGCCGGCGATCGCCGCCGACGACATCGTCGTCAACTTCACCGCCGCGACCGACACGTGGCCGCGGATGACGAGCCTCATCACCTCGGCCGGCGACCAGACGCAGCTCCTCGTCCTCACCCAGGACGACGCCCGGGCCGACTACAAACTGTGGTCGCAGACCGTTCTCGTCCCCGGCACCGAGCTGCCGGAGATCGCCGACGCCCGTCAGGGCTCGCAGCCGCTCGACGCGAGCGCGGAGGGCTTCGCGATGACCCCGCAGGCCGCCGTCGCCGACTACGCGAAGGCCCTCGGCGCCGGCGCCTCGTCGAAGGAGGCGAAGCTCTATGAGCCCGACGACTTCTCGAAGTCGATCTGGGCGAACCAGGACGAGCAGAAGAAGAGCGCGGAAGAGGGCAAGGCCAGCGTCAAGTACTCGTACGAGCCCGGACAGCAGATCGTCGCCCAGGAGACGGCGGGCGATTCCGCGGTCGTCACCGGCGTCATCACCGCCGAATCGACGATCACCCCGCAGTCGACAGGCGGCCGCACGGGCACGCTGACCCTGAGCACCCCGCAGAAGGAGCTCACCGGGGAGAGCAGCACGCAGCAGCCGGTGACGACGACGACGTACCAGGTGCTCACCTTCCTCGTGCCGCAGGACGGCAAGCCCCGCCTCATCGGCGGCCTCGAAACCCTCAGCGGAGCCAAGCTCGGCTGACGCACCCAGCAAAGGAGATCCCGTGTCTTTCGATCCGAATCAGGGTCCCGGCCCGCAGTCGGGCAGCACCCCTCAGCAGGGGCTCGACCTCTCCGCGGTCCGCACGAAGAACATGCCCGCCGACGAGGCGGGTGCGCCGGCCGCGGATCCCACCGCGGTGCCGCTGCCCTCGCTCGTCCTCGACGTCGACGAAGCGGTCTTCAACGACATTGTCGCGCTCTCCGAGCGCGTGCCCGTCGTCATCGACCTCGCCTCGAGCGCCAGTGACGCAAGCCGTGAGGTCTCCGCCGTCCTCGCGCGCCTCATCCCGTCCTACGGCGGCAGGCTCGTGCTCGCGAAGGTCGACGTCGACCAGAACCCGCGGGTCGCCCAGGCCTTCGGCGTCCAGTCGACCCCGACGGTCGTCGCGATCATCAAGGGCCAGCCGGTGCCGCTGTTCCAGAGCACGCTGCCCGAACCGCAGATCGCGGCCTACTTCGACGAGCTCCTCACCCTCGCCGCGGAGAACGGCGTGAGCGGTCACGCGGTCGTCGGGGGAGCCGAACCCGAACCGGCCGGCCCCAAGCATCCCGAGGCCGAGGAGGCCCTGGCCGCCGGGGACTTCGACACCGCCGAATCCCTCTTCAAGGCGGCACTGGCCGCCTCACCGGCCGATGACGAGGCGAAGTTCGGCCTCGCCCGCGCCGGCCTCGGCCGCCGCCTCATCGACGCCGACCCCGACGAGCTCATCGCCGCCGCTGACGCCGACCCCGCGGATGTCGAGGCCGCGAAGGCCGCCGCCGACGCCGAGGTCGTCAGCGGCAACCCGGCCGGGGCGTTCGACCGCCTGATCTCGCTCATCCGCACGTCCACGGGACCGGAGAAGGAGGCGCTGCGCCTGCGCGTGCTCGACCTCTTCGAGATCGTCGGACCCGATGACCCGGCCGTCGCCAAAGCACGCACCAAACTGATGAGGGCATTGTTCTGAACCAGATAGTCCGCCTCACCACCGCCATCCTGTTCACGATCACCGGCGTGATCCTGACCGTGCTGGTGGCCTCTGCCATGTCCGTCGTCGGCACCGACGAAGTCACCGAGACCCCGGCCTTCGAAGTCTCCGACGGGTCGTACGCCGTCGTCCTCGACGAGGCGATCGTGCCGTTCTCCGGCACGAACGTCACCATCGAGGCGACGAACGCCGACGGCAAGGAACTCTTCCTCGGCACCGCGAACGGCGTCGACACCGCGAGCTACCTCGACGGGGTCTCCCAGGTCCAGATCAGCGACGTCGACTTCCCCAACGAGGCGACCCATCGCTCGATCCCCGGTGACCCGGCGCCCGCCGCGGACATCGCCGGCAGGGATTGGTGGACATCCGCGGAGACCGGGGCGACCGTGTCGAAGACCTTCGACCTCGATGCCGACCCGCAGGTCCTCGTCATCGCGCCGGCGACGGCGGGGGAGAACCTCGACGGGACGACCGTGCAGCTGAAGATGCGCGTGGCCGGTGTGCTCGCGCTCAGCCTCATCGGCCTGGCCGCCGCGATCATCGCCTTCGGCTTCGCCGCGTACTTCTTCCTCCGCTGGTGGAACGGACGGATCCGCCCGCGCAAGCAGTCCGGCAAGCTCAAGGAGCGCCGCCCCAGCACCGAGGCGCCCCGCCGGAAGTCCCGGAAGTCCGCCTCGGCGACCGGGCAGGAGACCGCGGACACCGCGCCGACCGGCAGCGAGAACCCCGGCCGGGAGTCCGACCGCGGAGCCGGCGAAACCTGCGGCTCCGCTCGGCGCCGGAACACCCGCGTGCGCGCGGCTGCCGGCATCTCGCTGGCTTCGGGCCTGGCGCTGTCCGGCTGCGGTGCGCTGCCCATCGCCCAGCCCGACACCCCGCAGGTCACCCCCTACGAGCGCACCGCTGTGCGCCCGGGCGAGGCCGGGGAGTTCATGACCTCGTACACGGAGTCGCTCGACAAGATCCTCGCCGACAAGGGCGAGGGACTCGAAGCGATCCAAGGCGCCCCGCTCATCGACCGCACCCGTGCGCAGATCCAGATCGCGGACAAGACGAAGCAGAACCTGCGCGCCCCGAACTTCACCGAGGTCGTCGCCGGCGGACCTGCCTTCACCGACTATCCGATGTGGTTCTACGCCCTCGGCACGACGGGCGGGGACGAGAAGCTCACGCAGGTGCAGCTGGCCACCCGGGAATCCGCCTCGGTGCAGCCGCTCGTGCGCACCGCGGTCTTCATTCCCGCCGATCAGGCCCCGACCCTGCTCGCCGACGGCAGCGGAGCGGTCGAGCCTGCCCCGCAGGCGTTCACCGAGGAGATGGCGACCGCAGCCGACCAGATCTCGACGTTCCTCAAGGACGGCAAGGTCGACGGCGGCATCGTCTCCGGACTCGACCAGGGCGGCTTCAAGTCCTTCCAGGACTACGTCGGCGGCCTGCGCAACGAGGACTCCGGCTTCGACGACGTTACCGTCGAATGCACCCCGTACCAGGACTTCGACTTCGGGTCGATGACGCTGACGACGGAGAACGGGGCGCTCGGCATGGGCGAGATCCGCTGCACCCTGACGATCAAGGTGCCCGAGGACTACTCGGTCGACCTCGGTGACACGATCGAGGCCGTGAAGACGAACGACAAGGACGGCAACACCGTCAAGGTCGACACCGCCCAGCCCTACGTCCTGCTCAAGGACGGGGAGACGATCACCGCACTCAACACCGACTGGGACATCCTCTCCTCACGGATCGAGTGAGGAGATCACACGAGGTCCGTCTGCTCCTCGCGCACCCGCCGGCCGACCCGCAGCAGCCACCACAGGCCGATGAGGGGAAGCACGAGCGGGATGAAGCCGTAGCCTGAGCCGAAGTTCGACCACACCGAGGGCTTCGCGAAGTCCTCGGGATGCGTGAAGCTGAGGATGCCGACGATGATGACGCCGGCGAACTCGATGAGGCACGCGGCGATCGCGATGCGGTGCGTGACCCGGTTGCCGATGACGAAGCACACCGTCGCGAGGATGTAGATGCCGGCGGCGATGACGGAGAGCGTGTAGGCGACCGGGGCGACGTCGAATTCGCGGATGACCTGGTAGCCGGCCCGCGCGGTCGCCGACAGCGCGAAGATCCCGTAGACCGCGGTCAGGGCCCGACCGGGTCCCGAATGCATCGCCGAGTACGGTGAGCGCGGTGCCGGGCGAGTGCGTCTGTTCACAGCCAAATCTGGTCCATTCTCTCGATCATGATGATCACCGTCAGCCCGGCGGCGGCGAGCACGCCGGGACCCCACCTGCTCAGCTCCGCGAACGCCCAGAACCCGGCGAGCGCGATGACGAGGATCGCGGTGATGACATAGCCGAAGTAGAGGAGCGGGTCGACGCCGTCGGTGCCTCCGAAGGTCGCGATCGAGATGACGAGCTCGACGATGAGGAGGAGGAGCAGGAGTGCGGAGCAGCCGAGCAGCAGCGGTCCCGCAGGTCGGTTGCGGATCGTCTCGACGATCGCCCACACGGTGAGCACGGCGGCGACGGCATAGAGCACGAGCGTGAAAACGGTGAACACCCGGACAAGTTTAGTCCGCAGGGCCCCGCGGCGAAGACCGCTCCGAGCGGCGGAACCGGGTGAGATCGGGCACGGAAGCGGGTGAGATCGGGCACGGAACCTGGCCGGGGCCGGGCCCGAGCGCCTAAAATACTCGACGTGCCGATCTATCTCGACCATGCCGCGACCTCGCCGATGCCCCAGGCGGTGCTCGACGTCTACACGACCGAGCTGAGCCGCCGGGCCAATCCGTCGTCGCTGCACGCGGTCGGTCAGGCCGGGCGGATGCGGCTGGAGACGGCCCGCGACGACATCGCCCGGGCACTCGGGGCGACGAGCTCCTCCGAGGTCGTCTTCACCTCCGGCGGCACGGAGGCCGACAACCTCGCCGTCAAGGGCCTCTACCTCTCCCGCAACAACGGCAGCTTCGCCGAGCCCGCCCGACCCCTCGTCCTCACCTCGGCGATCGAGCACCACGCGATCCTCGACTCCGTCGACTGGCTCGAGTCCCAGGGCGCGGAGATCGTCCTCCTCGACGTCGACGAGACCGGCCGGATCGACCTGCCCGCCGCCGAGGCGGCGTTGCGCCGCGACCCCGACCGGACCGCGCTGCTGTCGGTCATGGCCGCGAACAACGAGATCGGCACGATCCAGCCGATCGCCGAACTCGGTCGCCTCGCCCGGGACCTCGGCATCCCGTTCCACATCGACGCCGTCCAGGCGCTCGGGCAGATCCCGCTCGACTTCGCCGCACTGGAGGCCACGGCGATGACGATCACCGCGCACAAGATCGGCGGTCCCGTCGGCATCGGCGCCCTCCTCCTCGACCGCGCCGCCGCGCCCACCCCGATCCTCCACGGCGGCGGTCAGGAGCGCAGCGTGCGCTCGGGCACCCTCGACGTCGCCGGCGCGGTCGCCTTCGCCGCGGCCGTCGACCTCGCGACCTCCGACCTCGATTCGCGGGCCGCGAAGTTCTCCGACCTCCGCGACCGCCTCATCGCCGGTGTCGAGGCGACGATCGAGGGCGCGACACTGTCGGGCCCCCGCGGGACCGGCCGTCTGCCCGGCAGCGCCCACTTCACGTTCGCCGGCTGCGAGGGCGACTCCCTGCTCTTCGGCCTCGACGCCCGCGGGATCGCGACGTCGACGGGATCGGCTTGCTCGGCCGGCGTCTCCCGCCCTTCCCATGTCCTCCTCGCCGCGGGCATGAGCGAGGACGTCGCCCGCTCCGCACAGCGCTTCACCGTCGGCCACGACACCGCCGTCTCCGACATCGACGCGCTCCTCGAGGCGCTGCCCGCCGTCGTCGACCAGGCCCGCCGGGCCGGCATGGTCTCGGCGACGCCGCGCTGGCGGCAGACGGCCCACGAGAGTCAGGAGAGCGCATGAAGGTCCTCGTCGCGATGTCCGCGGAGTCGACTCCGCCGTCGCCGCCGCCCGTGCCGTCGACGCCGGCCACGAGGTCGTCGGCGTCCACCTCGCCCTGTCCCGGATGCCCGGCACTCTGCGCACCGGCTCGCGGGGCTGCTGCACGATCGAGGACTCCCGCGACGCCCACCGAGTGGCGGGCATGCTCGGCATCCCCTTCTACGTGTGGGACTTCTCCGAGCGGTTCAAGGAGGACATCGTCGATGACTTCATCGCCGAGTACGCCGCCGGCCGCACCCCGAACCCGTGCATGCGCTGCAACGAGCGCATCAAGTTCGCCGCCCTCCTCGACCGGGCGCTCGCCCTCGGCTTCGACCAGATCGCGACCGGGCACTACGCCGAGGTGGTCCGCGACGCCGCCGGCCGCCCCGAGCTCCACCGCGGCGAGGACCTCGCGAAGGACCAGTCCTACGTCCTCGGCGTCCTCACCGGCGAGCAGCTCGAGCACTGCTACTTCCCGATCGGAGCGACCGCTTCGAAGGCCGAGGTCCGCGCCGAGGCGGCCGAGCGCGGCTTCTCGGTGGCGAACAAGCCCGACTCCTACGACATCTGCTTCATCCCCGACGGCGACACGAAGGCCTGGCTGGCCGACAAGATCCCGATGCGCCCGGGGCTCATCAAGGACGGCGAGGGCGAAGTCCTCGGAGAGCACGACGGTGCGATGACCTTCACCATCGGCCAGCGCAAGGGGCTCGGCATCGAGAAGCCGGCCGCCGACGGCAAGCCGCGCTTCGTCACCGGTCTCGACCCCGCCTCGAACACCGTGACCGTCGGCTCCCGCGCCGACCTCGGCGTCTCCCACCTCACCGGCATCCGCACCTCGTGGGCCGGACCCGCCCCCGCCGACATCGGCACCACACCGGAGACGGGGATCGACTGCGAGGTCCAGATCCGCGCCCACTCCGACCCCGTGCCCGCCCGCGCGTGGCTCGGGGACGTCGTCACCGAGGTGCCCGCCCACGAGGCCGCGGTGCCGGCGGCCCGGCCCGCCGGCCAGCTCCTCCACGTCGACGTCGCCGAGGAGCTCTCCGGTGTCGCCCCGGGACAGACGATGGTCGTCTACCGCGGCACCCGCGTCCTCGGTCAGGCCACGATCGACGTCACCGCCAGGGACCGCCTCGGCGCGCGGTGATGCGCACCGGTGACGCCCACCGGTGACGGGCCCGCTATGGGCGGTAGCCTGGGGGAATGAAGGAATCGCCCCAGGACGTCGTCACCGCGCCGTACGGCACGTGGTCCTCGCCGCTGAGCGCAGCGGAGGTCGCCACCGGGGCAGCCCCGATCTTCGAAGCCGCCTTCCGCGGCGAGCACGTCTACTATTCGGCGAAGTTCGCCGCCGAGAACTCCCGGACGGGACTCGTCCGCACCTCCCTGTCGCACCCGGGGCCGGGGGAGCGGATCCTGCCGGAGCCGTTCAACATCCGCTCGGCCGTCCACGAATACGGCGGCGGGGCCTGGGCGCTCGACCCCGACAGCGACATCGTCTACTTCGTCAACGCCGCCGACCAGCGCGTCTGGCAGCTCATCCCCGGCCGGTCGCCGCACGCGCTCACCCCCGAGACCTCGGGTCTCATCCGCTACGGTGACCTCCACATGACCCCGTGGGGGCTGCTCTGCGTGCGCGAGGACTGCCGATCGACGGTGCGGCGGCGCTCGATCGTGCTCATCACCCGCTTCGGGACGATGCGGGAGCTCGCGACGCAGGCGCACTTCATGGCGTGGCCGCGGATCTCGGCCGACGGCCGACTTCTCACCTTCATCGGGTGGGAGCACCCGCACATGCCGTGGGATGAGACGAGCCTGTGGGTCGTCGACCTCGGCACCGGGGGCGACCCGACCGTCGCCGCCGTCCTCCACGGCAGTGAGGTGGCCCTCCTCCAGCCGGAGTTCAGCGGACCGACGACGCTGCGGCTGTGCTCGGACCATCAGGGGCACTGGGCCCTCTACGAACTCGACCTCAGCGGGGTGGCGGGGTCGTCTGCCGCCGAGGCGGTCGACCTCTCCGTGACCGACCTCAGTCCCGTCCTCGACACGGGAACCGAGATCGGCGGACCGCTGTGGCAGCTCGGGGCGCTGTGGCACCTCGGTGACGGCGCCGAGGTGTGGGCGCACGCGCAGTCGGACATGGCCGCCCTCGTGCGGGCGCGCGACGACGCTGCCGCCACTCCCGTCGGGGACGCCAGCGCCACCGCCGCCTCGGCGCGGGTCGTCGAGGAGATCGCGACGCTGGGCAGCATCGAACTCCACGATCTCGGCCGCACCCACGTCCTGCTCACCGCGAAGTCACCGGACTGCGCGGGCGCGCTCATCGCCGTCGACCGGGTGACCGGGGCGTTCACGGAGATCGCGACGGAGCGGCTCGACGCCCACGACGACTACTACGCGCACCCGCGCACGACGGTCCTCGGCGGCGTCCCCGTCGTCCTCCATGAGCCCCACAATCCCCGCTTCATCGCCCTCGACCGGGAGCGCCCTCCCTACGTCGTCATCGCCCACGGCGGACCGACCGGGCAGGCGACGGCGGACATGTCGGCGCGGATGAGCTTCTTCGCCTCCCGCGGCATCGGCGTCATGGAGGTCAACTACGGCGGGTCGACGGGCTTCGGCCGCGCCTGGCGCGAGCGCCTGCGCGGACAGTGGGGGATCGTCGACGTCGCCGACATCGTCTCTGCCGTCGAGGGACTCATCGATGCGGGACTGGCCGACCCGCTGCGGATCGCGATCTCCGGCGGTTCGGCGGGGGGCTGGACGGCGCTGTCGGCGCTCATCAGCTCCGATGTCTTCGCGTGCGGCACCTCGTACTTCGGGGTCACCGACCTCATGCGGTTCGTCATCGACACCCACGACTTCGAGAGGCACTACGTCGACGGTCTCGTCGGCCCCTGGCCCGAGGCGCAGGACGCGCTCTTCTCCCGCTCGCCGATCCACCGCACGAGCGACATCAGGGTGCCCGTGGCGATCATGCAGGGCGACCGCGACCCGATCGTCCCGCCCAATCAGGCGCAGGAGTTCGTCGACATGCTCCGACTGGCCGGAGTGGAGTACATTTACCGTCTGTACAAGGGCGAATCCCACGGCTTCGTCCGCACCGAGACCATCATCGATTCCCTGGAAAGCGAGTTCGGATTCTATGTCGACGTCTTCGGAATCCCCCGCAGCCGCAGGCACCGCTGAGACGCAGTCACTCACTCCGTCGGCGACGACGACGTCGGTGTGGATTCCCGGTGGGGACAGTCTCGGCGGCTCCGACCCGGCCGCCGCGTCCCGGCCCGGTGACGTCTCCCGGCGGGCCGCCTCGGCGGGCTTCGACGTCCTCGCCTCGGGCCTGCCTCCCGTCCCGCTCATCGCCCACCGCTCCGGGGACCGGTGGGGCGCCGACGCGATCGGCCGCGCCGTCGGCCTGCTCACCGACCTCCACGTCGACCGCGCGTCCTACGGGTGGAGGCTGACGGCCGCGGCGGGACGGGACGAGCGTCTCGAGTCCTCCGGGCTCGGCGAAGCCCTCGACGCCGTCGCCGAATACGGCGAGGGCTTCCCCGGTGCCGTGCAGGTGTCCCTGCCGGGACCCTGGACGCTCGTCACCGCGCTCAGCCTGCCCTCGGGCGCCGCGTCCTCGGCGACGCCGGAGCCCGCCGCGACGTCGTCCAGGCCTACGCCTTCGGCATCGCCGGCCTCACCGAACGGCTGCGCAGGCTCGGGCTGCGCACCGTCATCCGCTTCGCCGAGATGCGCCTCGACCCCGTCCTCACCGGCACCTGGCCCACCGTCTCCGGCTTCGCGAGCCTGCCCGCGATCAGCGAGACACAGGTCCACGCGGCGCTGACCTCGACCTTCGGGCACCTGCCGCCGTCCCTGCTCAGCCTGCCCGACCTCGCGCCCCTGCGGCTGCGCGGCAAGGAGATCCCCGCCGCCGAGGTGGTCCGCTCCACCGGTGCCGGCGCCGTGTCCGTGCCGTTGGCTAGTCTGAGGGCAGCAGGATGGGAGCAGCTGGCGATCCTCGCCGAGGCGGGAGTCGGCACATGGATCCGCCTGCCCGCCGACGCCGGTTCCCGACCCGGTGACGTGCGGCAGTGGCTCGACCGCATCGCCGAACCGTGGCAGCGGGTCGGCATGGGTGCCGCGAGCCTCGCGGGCTTCGGCGTGCTCACGGGAGAGGAGCTGCCGCTGGGGCACCCGCCGCTGCTCGCTCCGGCGGCGACGCCGGACCGCGCCGATGAGCCGGCGATGCGGCTGGCGGCAGGACTGCGGCGAGCCCTGACGGAGGGATAGATGAGCCAGACACAGCGAGACGGAGACACGACCATGGACGACACCTTGGACCTGCAGGACGCCGCTGCCCGGGCGAAGGCTCACGCCGCACTCGCCGAGCAGATCGAGTCGCATCGCGCCGCCTACTACAAGGACGACTCGCCGCTCGTCTCCGACGCCGAATACGACGAGCTCTCCCGCCGGCTCGAAGCGCTCGAGGAGAAGTACCCGGAGCTCGTCACCGACTCCTCGCCCACGCAGACCGTCGGCGGATCCGTCGACACGACGACGTTCTCCCCGGTCACGCACATCGGGCGCATGTACAGCCTCGACAACGTCTTCGACTTCGCCGAGCTGCGCGAGTGGTACCACAGGGTCAGCGGCGCGGTGAGCGCTGAGTCGAAGTTCCTCTGCGAACTCAAGATCGACGGACTCGCCGTCAACCTCCTCTACCGGGACGGCGAACTCGTCCGCGCCGCGACCCGCGGCGACGGGCGCATCGGCGAGGACATCACCGCGAACGTCCGGACTATCTCCGACATCCCGCAGCACCTCGACACGGAGTTCCCGCCCGCCGAGGTGGAGATCCGCGGGGAGGTGTTCTTCCCCGTCGAAGCCTTCGCCGAACTCAACGCGCAGCTCGTCGCCGAGGGCAAGCCCCCGTTCGCCAATCCCCGCAACTCCGCCGCCGGATCGCTGCGGCAGAAGGACCCGGCGGTCACGGCGAGCCGTCCGCTGCACATGCTCGTCCACGGCATCGCCGCGTGGACGCCCGCCGACGCCTCGCACCCGGAGCCGAAGGAGCAGTCTGAGGTCTACGAGCAGTTCCGCTCGTGGGGGCTGCCGATCAGCGAGTACTACAAGGTCCTCGAGACCGTCGAGGAGATCGAGGAGTTCATCGCCTACTACGGTGAGCACCGCCACGACGTCTCCCACGAGATCGACGGCATCGTCGTCAAGATCGACGACTTCGCCGTCCAGGAGGCCCTCGGCTACACCTCACGGGCACCGCGCTGGGCGACGGCGTTCAAGTACCCGCCCGAGGAGGTGACGACGAAGCTCCTCGACATCCAGGTGCAAGTGGGACGCACCGGCCGGGTCACGCCGTTCGCGGTGATGGAACCCGTCACCGTCGCCGGCTCCACCGTCGAACGCGCAACGCTGCACAACGGCTACGAAGTCAAGCGCAAGGGCGTGCTCATCGGCGACACCGTCACCCTGCGCAAGGCCGGAGACGTCATCCCCGAGGTGCTCGGCCCCGTCGTCGCCGCCCGCGACGGATCCGAACGCGAATTCGTCATGCCCACGCACTGCCCGTCCTGCGGGACCCTCCTCGGCGAGCAGAAGGAGGGCGACAAGGACGTCCGCTGCCCGAACGCGCAGTCGTGCCCAGCGCAGGTGACGAACCGGATCTTCTACCTCGCCTCCCGGGCCGCCTTCGACATCGAAGCCCTCGGCGAGGAGGCCGCCCTCGCGCTCACCGCGCCCGCCGAACCCGAGACCCCGCCGCTGTCCTCGGAGGCCGGACTCTTCGACCTCACCCCCGACGACCTCGCCGATGTGAAGATCTGGCGCAACAAGCGCGTCAAGGGCGTCGAGACGGGGGAGCGGGAGCTCGTCCCGTACTTCTTCACCCGGGGGACGGCGAAGAAGCCGAGTGCCCCGAGCCAGAACACGAAGAAGCTCTTCGCCGAACTCGACAAGGCCCGCGACCAGGACCTGTGGCGGGTGCTCGTGGCGCTCTCGATCCGCCACGTCGGACCGACTGCCGCGCGGACGCTTGCCGCCCACTTCCACTCCCTCGACGCCATCCGCGAGGCGAGCCTCGAGGAGCTCTCCGCCGTCGACGGGATCGGGGAGACGATCGCGGCGAGCATCCGCGACTGGTTCGCCGTCGACTGGCACCGCGAGATCGTCGACCGGTGGAGCGCCGCCGGAGTCCGGATGGAGGACGAGGTCGGTGAGACCGCGCCGCAGACCCTGGCCGGGCTGACGATCGTCGCCACCGGGTCGCTGAGCACGTTCACCCGCGACGGCATCAAGGAGGCGATCCTCGCCGCCGGCGGCAAAGCTGCGAGTTCCGTGTCGAAGAAGACCGACTACGTCGTCGCCGGGGAGAACGCCGGCTCGAAGCTCGAGAAGGCCGAATCGCTCGGTGTGCCCGTGCTCGACGAAGACGGCTTCCGGACGCTGCTGGCGACCGGGTCCCTTGCCTGAGACCAGGAACGTCTCAGGCGGAGCGGAGAATGGGGACAGAATGGTTTGGCAGAGTGGGAGCCATGAAGGCATTCCCCCGCTTGATCGCCGGCACCGCGGTCGCTCTGGCAGCAGTTCTCACCGCGGCACCTCTGGGAGCGGGTCTCGCCGACTTCGTCCTCAGCCCTGACCACCACACCAAGCGCAGCACGGCGCCGACCGCGGCGGCCGAGTCTCCGCAGGAGCAGGGCGAACCGTGGAGCGGGGGACTGCTCGGCAGCGCCGAGCGCGGTGAGGGACTCGAGAGACCCGAACCGCTCGCGCTCGCCCCGCGCACCGCCGACGCCGCCGTCACGGCCGCGACGTCACCGAACCTCACGCTGGCCGCCGGGACGGGAGGAGAGTCGGTCGAAGCGCGGATCACCGAACTCGCCGCGGACCTCCAGGCAGGGGTGCGCGCCGGCGAGTTCACCCAGGCCGACGCCGACCGCGTCCTCGGCGACATGGCCGGCTACATCCGCGGTGAGAGAACCTGGCCCGAGCGCGTGAGCGTGTGATAGAGAGGACCCCATGAGCACTGTTCCGCACAGTTCGCACTGGGGGTCCTTCACAGCAGTCGTCGACGACGACACCCTCGTCGAGGTGGTTCCACCCGACACCGATGCCCGACCGAGCCGGCTCATCCACGACTTCGCCGACTCCGTCGACTCCGACCTGCGGGTGCGCAGACCCGCCGTGCGACGCTCCTGGCTCACCGCAGTGCGCGCCGAGCGCCAGGGCCGGGGCGAACCCGAGACCCGCCGCACCGATGAGCGCAGAACCGATGAGCGCAGAACCGATCTGCGCGGCGCCGAGCCCTTCGTC
Source organism: Brevibacterium sp. LAARM2_SD2 (assembly GCF_057364785.1). Classification (NCBI taxonomy): domain Bacteria; kingdom Bacillati; phylum Actinomycetota; class Actinomycetes; order Micrococcales; family Brevibacteriaceae; genus Brevibacterium; species Brevibacterium sp. LAARM2_SD2. The sequence continues at coordinate 20,456 of NZ_JBNFOM010000016.1, forward strand.
GAGATCGACTGGGATGAGGCCCTCGACCTCGTCGCCGGGGAACTCGAGCGCGTGCGCGGCGAGCACGGGAACGCGGCGATCTTCGGCGGGTCCTACGGCTGGGCGAGCGCGGGTCGTTTCCACCACGCGCGCACCCAGCTCCACCGGTTCCTCAACGCCTTCGGCGGACACACCTCGCAGGTCGGCAACTACAGCTTCGGTGCGGCGGCGATGATCCTCCCGCACGTCCTCGGGCCCGCCCAGTTCGCCAACGGTCGGCTCAGCAGCTGGGACGTCGTCTCCGAGCACACCCGGCTGTGGGTGATGTTCGGCGGGATCGCGCTGAAGAACACGCAGCTCGAATCCGGAGGACTCTCCGACCACCCGATCCCCGACCGGCTGCGGGCCACCCACGACAACGGCTGCCGGTTCGTCTCCGTCTCCCCGCTCAGGGACGACGCCCCCGATTTCCTCGATCCGCAGTGGCTGCCGGTGCGACCGAACACGGACACCGCGCTCATGCTCGGACTCGCCCACACGCTGCTGGCCGAGAACCTCCACGACGAGGAGTTCCTCACCACCCGCTGCGTCGGGTGGGAGCGCTTCGGCCCCTACCTCCTCGGTGAGAGCGACGGCATCGCCAAGGACGCGGACTGGGCGGCCGGGATCACCCGGATCCCCGCGGAGACGATCCGCGAACTGGCCCGTGAGATGGCGGGCACGACGACGATGATCTCCGTCGCCTGGTCGCTGCAGCGCGCCGACCACGGGGAGCAGCCGTACTGGGCGGCGCTCGCGCTCGCGGCGATGCTCGGACAGATCGGCCTGCCCGGGGCGGGATTCGGATTCGGGTACGGGGCCGCAGGGACGATGGGCAACTGGCAGTACCCGTTCCCCGCGCCGCGCCTGCCCGTCGGGGAGAACCCGGTGACCGCGCCGATCCCGGCCGCCCGGATCGCCGACATGCTCCTCCACCCCGGTGAGGACTACGAGTTCAACGGCGAGCGGCGGACGTATCCCGACACCCGCCTCGTCTACTGGGCGGGCGGGAACCCCTTCCACCACCATCAGGACCTCAACCGGCTGCGCCGCGGATGGCAGCGGCCGGAGACGATCGTCGTCCACGAACCCTTCTGGACGGCCACGGCCCGGCAGGCCGACATCGTCCTGCCCGCGACGACGACCCTTGAGCGCAACGACCTCGGCGCCGCCTCGGGGGACAAGCGCATCGTCGCCATGCACCGGGCACTGAGTCCCCGCCACGCGGCCCGCGCCGATTGGGACATCTTCTCAGCACTCGCGGCCCGGGTCGGCACGCACGAGTCCTTCACCGCGGGCCGGACCGAGATGGAGTGGATCGCACACCTCTACACGCGCACCCGGCAGGCCGCTGCCGACCACGACATCGCGCTGCCCGACTTCGCCACGTTCTGGGCCGACGGGGGAGTCGACGTCCCGCAGGGCAGCACGGTGCTCCTCGCGGACTTCCGCGCCGACCCGGCAGGCCACCCGCTGTCGACCCCGTCGGGACGGATCGAGCTCTTCTCCGAGACCATCGACGCCTTCGGCTACGACGACTGCCCCGGACACCCCGCGTGGCTGCCCCCGACCGAGTGGCTCGGCGCCGCCGACGCCCCGGCCGGGTCGCTGCATCTCGTGTCCAACCAGCCGGGACAGCGCCTCCACAGCCAGCTCGACACGGGTGGGACGAGCCAGGCGGCGAAGATCGCCGGACGCGAACCCTGCCGCCTCAACCCGCCGACGCCGCAGCCCGCGGCATCGCCGACGGCGACGTCGTCCGCATCGTCAACTCCCGGGGCGCGTGCCTGGCCGGGGCCGCACTGAGCGCGGACATCAGCCCCGGCGTCATCCAGCTCTCCGCAGGAGCCTGGTACGAGGCCGCGGACCCGACCGACCCCGCCTCGCTCGAGATCCACGGCAACCCCAATGTCCTCACGGCTGACCACGGACGTCCCGGCTCGCGCAGGGGCCCGCGGCGCTGTCGACGCTCGTGCGCGTCGAACCGGTCGATGCCGCCGGGCTGCCGCCGGTGACGGTGACGAGTCGACCGCCGGTCTTCGCGGAGTGAGCACAGCCGCCTCGGCGAGGGACGGGTCACGGTCACAGCGTGCCGGTGGGCGCGGGCTGAGACATTAGACTGGAGCGCAGTGTTGAACGACGATGAAAGGCAGGGAATGACGGAGTCCTCCGCAATCACCCCCGAACAGGTGGCGCACTTGGCGTCGCTGTCGCGGATCGCCATGAGCGAAGACGAACTGGCCGCACTCGCCGGCGATCTCTCGACGATCCTCGAGAACGTCGCGCGGGTCAACGAGGTCGTCGGTGACGACGTTCCGGCCACGAGCCACCCGATCGCCCTGTCGAACGTGCTCCGTCCCGACGAGGTCGGTGCGACCCTGACGAGCGAGCAGGCGCTCGCCGCCGCTCCGGCCGCAGCCGACGACAAGTTCCTCGTCCCCCAGATCCTCGGGGAGGAATGATGAGCGAACTCATCGCCAAGAGCGCCCTCGAACTCGCCGCAGGTCTGACATCCGGCGAGTTCTCCTCCGTTGAGGTCACTCGGGCCCACCTCGACCGCATCCGCGACACCGAGGAGGACTTCGGCTCCTTCATCACCGTCACCGACGACCTCGCCCTGGCGACCGCCAAGGACGTCGACGACCGGCGCAGCCGCGGTGAGGACCTCCACGCCCTCGCCGGTGTGCCCGTCGCCCTCAAGGACCTCGTCGTCACCGAGGGCGTGCGCACGACCGCGGCCTCGAAGATCCTCGAGAACTGGGTTCCCCCGTACGAATCGACCGTCCACCTCAAGGTCAGGGCCGCGGGCCTGCCGGTCCTCGGCAAGACGAACCTCGACGAGTTCGCGATGGGCTCGACGACCGAGCACTCGGCCTTCGGCACGACCCGCAACCCGTGGAACCTCGAGCACGTCCCCGGCGGCTCCTCCGGCGGTGCGGCCGCCGCGCTCGCCGGCTTCCAGGCCCCGCTGTCGGTGGGCACCGACACCGGTGGTTCCGTGCGCCAGCCCGCCGCCTTCACCGGCACGGTCGGCGTCAAGCCCACCTACGGGTCGATCTCGCGCTACGGCATCATCGCGATGGCCTCGAGCCTCGACCAGGTCGGCCCGATGGGCCGCAGCGTCGCCGATGCCGCAGCCCTGCACATGTTGCTCGCCGGACACGACCCGCTCGACTCGACCTCGCTGCCCGACCCGGTCGACGACTTCGTCGCGCTCGCGCAGAACGGAACGCTCAAGGGCAAGAAGCTCGGTGTCATCAAGCAGCTCATCGGCGACGGCTACGACGCCGGGGTCCGCGACGCGTTCACCGCAGCCCTCGACGTCGCCGCTGCCGCGGGTGCGGAGATCATCGAGGTCGACGTGCCCTCGATCTCCTACGCGCTCGACGCGTACTACCTCATCATGCCTTCCGAGGTGTCCTCGAACCTCGCCCGCTACGACGGCATGCGCTACGGTCTGCGCGTCGAACCGACCGAGGGACCGGTGACCGCGGAGACCGTCATGGCCGCGACCCGTGCCGCCGGCTTCGGCGCGGAGGTCAAGCGCCGCATCATCCTCGGCACGTACGCGCTCTCGGCCGGATACTACGACGCCTACTACGGGTCGGCGCAGAAGATCCGCACCCTCGTCCAGCGGGACTTCGCGAAGGCCTTCGAATCCGTCGACGTCCTCGTCTCGCCGACGGCCCCGACGACGGCTCTGAAGTTCGGGGCGGAGTCCGCCTCCGACCCGATGGCCCTCTACCTCGGCGACGTCGCGACCCTGCCGGCGAACCTCGCCGGCATCCCGGGCCTCTCCCTGCCCGCCGGCCTCGCCGACGGTCTGCCCGTCGGCTTCCAGGTGCTCGCCCCGGCGCGTGAGGACCGGCGGATGTACGCCGTCGCCGGCCCCCTCGAGGCCGCTCTCGAAGCCGCCGGATCCCGTGTCCTCGACACCCTTGCGGAAGGACTGACCAAGTGAAGTACGAAGAGGCGATCACCAAGTACGATCCGGTCATCGGCATCGAGGTCCACGTCGAGCTCGGCACCGCGACGAAGATGTTCGACGCGGCCCCGAACACCTTCGGCGGCGGACCGAACTCGAACATCACCCCGACCTCGCTCGGTCTGCCCGGCTCCTTGCCCGTCGTCAACGCCAAGGGCGTCGAGTACGCGATCAGGATCGGTCTGGCGCTCGGCTGCGAGATCGCCGAATCCTGCCGTTTCGCCCGGAAGAACTACTTCTACCCGGACGTGCCCAAGGACTTCCAGACGAGCCAGTCCGATGAGCCCATCGCCTCCGAGGGACAGGTCGAGGTCGAACTCGAGGACGGCACCCAGTTCACGATCCCCGTCGAACGCGCCCACATGGAGGAGGACGCGGGCAAGAACACGCACGTGGGCGGGGCGACCGGCCGCATCCACGGAGCCGACCACTCGCTCGTCGACTACAACCGGGCGGGGGTGCCGCTCGTCGAGATCGTCACCCACCCGATCACGGGCACGGGGGAGCGGGCCGCCGAGGTGGCCGCCGCCTACGTCCGGACCCTGCGCGACATCTTCCGCGCCCTCGGCGTTTCCGAGGCGCGGATGGAGCAGGGCAACGTCCGCGCCGACGTCAACGTCTCGCTGCGGGAGAGCCCCGAGGCACCGCTGGGCACCCGCACGGAGACGAAGAACGTCAACTCGTTCCGCTCGATCGAACGCGCCGTGCGCTACGAGATCGCCCGCCAGGCCACGGTCCTCGACGCCGGTGAGAAGGTCGTCCAGGAGACCCGCCACTTCCATGAGGACACCGGTGAGACGACCTCGGGGCGCCTGAAGTCCGACGCCGACGACTACCGGTACTTCCCGGAGCCGGACCTCGTCCCGCTCGTGCCCTCCCGCGACTGGGTCGCCGAGATCAAGGAGTCGCTGCCCGAGCTGCCCGCCCAGAAGCGCCGCCGGCTGACCGCCGAATGGGGCTTCTCCGACCTCGAGATGCGCGACATCGTCAACGCCGGCCTCCTCGAGGCCATCGAGGACACCGTCACCGCCGGGGCGCCTTCGGCTGCCGCCCGGAAATGGTGGACCGGTGAGGTCGCGAGACTCGCCAACCAGCGTGAGATCCACCCGACGGAGCTCGTCACTCCGGCCCAGGTCGCCGGTCTCACGGCTCTGCTCGCCGACGGCAAGCTCAACGACCGGCTGGCGAAGGAGGTCCTCGCCGGAGTCGCGGACGGTGAGGGCGACCCTGCCGAGGTGATGTCGGCCCGCGGTCTCGAGATCGTCGAGGACACCGGTGCGCTCGAGGCCGCCGTCGACGAGGCGATCGCCGGCAACCCCGACGTCGTCGAGAAGATCAGGGGCGGGAAGATGCAGGCCATCGGCGCGCTCATGGGGCCGATCATGAAGGCCACCCGCGGTCAGGCCGACGCCGGCAAGGCCAAGGAGCTCATCCTCGCGAAGATCAACGGCTGAGGCCGAGGCGGACTCAGCGTTGATCCAGCCACACCCTCTAGACTTCTGAGCAAAGGGAACCCCCCGGGGTTCCCGCAGAGAGTCGGAGGGTGTGGCTGTTCGCATTCTCCCCGGAGCGCGCGTCGGCCGCCGAGCCGGCTCGCCCCCTGCTGAGCGTGGAGGTGGACGCAGTGGCACATGCGTGGAAGTCGCTGTGGAAGGACGAATGCGGCAGAACCGTGCCGATCTACCGGGTGCTCGTGCCCGACAGCGTGAATGAGGAGATCCTCACCGCCTGGAAGGCCCGCGGCTACCGGTACACGGCCGGCGCCCCGAGCGCGATCATGCTCACCGGCGCGATGCGCCGGAACTTCTTCCGCACCTCCGCGGTGTTCAAGGGCGGAACCGCCACCGGTGCCGCCGTGACCACGGGCTTCGCCGCTCCCGGCGGCATTGCGCTGCTCGCCGGGTACCTCGATGCCGCCCTGACCTTCGGCGTCCTCGGTGGGGCCACGGCCGTGGGCACCGGCGTCTTCGCCGCCGTGACGGGACCGAAGTACCTGCGCGATCCCCGTCGCCTCAATCGCCGCAACCGGCAGCGCGCGGCCCACGCCGAGTGGCTGACACCGGCGAGCCTCGGCTTCCAGCCCGGCCGGAAGGAGGGACGCGACACCGATGAGCAGCGTCTCTTCCATCTCGCCGTCACCATCGCCCGCAAGATCGTGCGCACCCGCGCCTGGACGCATCCGTTCCTCACCGACCACGTCTCCCGCGTCGACCTCGACCACGCCGTGGCGTCGATCGGCGTGCGGCTGCGCGAGCTCGTCCGCCTCCGCGAGGAGATCGAGAGCATCAAGGACTCGGGCACGGCGAAGACCGTCGATGCGTACCTGACGAAGCTCGCCGTCGCGTTCACCTCGATGGCCAATCGCGTCGTGTCGATGCACGACTACTATCTGCGGCTGCTCGAGCTCGACCAGCAGCTCGTGCTGCTCCACAACTCCGAGCGCTCGCGGGAGCTCGGCGACCGAGTCCTCGACGTCCTCTCCCGCACCGCCGCCGACGATTCCGCCGACTGGCAGTTCCGGGAGCTGCGTATCGACGCGGACTCCCAGGCCGAGGTCGTCTCCGGTCTCCTCACCGAACTCGAGGAGACCGCCGACACCTTCGACGACTTCGACACCCGCCTGGCCGCGGCGCAGAAGTCGCTCGAGACCGGAGACGGCGCGCCCGCACAGTGAGCAGGCTGCTGGCCTGAGCGGTCAGTGGCCGAACGGATCGGGGTCGACTCCCGGCATCCATGACCGTCCCGGTTCGTCGTACCCGGCGGCGGTCTGCTCCTTCTTCCACTTCTTCGCCCAGCGCTTGTCGAGCCTGTCGACGTAGAGGGTGCCCTGGAGGTGGTCGAACTCGTGCTGCATGACGCGGGCGAACCAGCCCTCGGCGTTGAGCGAGACGGGCTCGCCCGCCTCGTCGACTCCGGTGACCGTGACCCGGTCGGCGCGCTTGAGCGGGTAGTCGAGGCTCGGCACCGACAGGCATCCTTCGGTGTCCTCGGCAGGGTCGGGGCGACCGTCGGGCACCCGGGAGGCGACGAGTCGGGGGTTGACGAAGGTGCCGCGACGACGCACCCCGGCGTCATCCTCGGCGTGGTAGACGAAGATCCGCAGGCCCACGCCGATCTGCGGTGCGGCGAGACCGACCCCGTTGCTCGCATCGAGGGTCTCGTGCATGTCGGCGACGAGTGTCCTAAGGGCGTCATCGAACTCCGTGACGGGGTCGGCAGGGCGGTGGAGCACGGGTTCGCCGTAGATGACGATGGGATGAACGGTCATGGTCTCCATCGTATCGAGTGCGGCCGGAGTCAGCGGGGTGCCGAGCACGAGAGCTTCGTCATCCGCAGACTCCCTGAGTTGTCTCAGAATTCGCGCTGAGGTTGCCTGCGCGCGGCGCTGCTCGGTCGACGGGCGAGGGGCCCGCGCGAGCCCACTGCGCCTGTAATTGCTCAGCGGTTATCGGCGCATCACTGGGTTCCCGAACGCTCAGGCATGTTCGTCCTCGCGTGGTGCCAGGCTATTCATCCCGTGCGTCGGAATGTGACGCAGGATTTCGCCCCCAGCGAACACTGATTGTTGAGCAACCTGTGAGGAGGCGATCGCCGGGGCCGCGTGGTTAAGATGGGCGTGTGACGTCTCGTTCCACGAGATGACAGCCGCAGCCGAGGCTCGACTGCCCACGGACATCTGGAAGGACATGACTTGACCATCTACAGCAACGTCTCCGAACTCGTCGGTCGCACCCCGCTCATCCGCCTCAACAAGGCCAGCGAGCGCACCGGGGCCGAGATCATCGCGAAGCTCGAATCCTACAATCCGGCGAACTCGGTCAAGGACCGCATCGGCGTGGCGATGATCGACGCCGCCGAGGCGTCCGGTCAGCTCCAGCCCGGCGGCACGATCGTCGAAGCGACCTCGGGCAACACCGGCATCGCCCTGGCCATGGTCGGGGCCTCCCGCGGCTACAAGGTCGTCCTCACGATGCCCGAGTCGATGTCGAAGGAGCGCCGCGCCCTGCTGCGCGCCTTCGGCGCCGAACTCGTCCTCACCGACAAGGCCCTGGGTATGAAGGGCGCGGTCGAGAAGGCCGAGGAGATCGCCGCCGACGGCGCGGTGCTCGTGCGTCAGTTCGAGAACGAGGCGAATGCCGCCATCCACAAGGCGACGACCGGTCCTGAGATCCTCGCCGACACCGATGGCGACATCGACGTCTTCGTCTCCGGCATCGGCACCGGCGGCACGATCTCCGGTGCGGGAGCCGCCCTGCGCGAGGCGAAGCCCGACGTCCGCATCGTCGCCGTCGAGCCCTCGGCGTCGCCGCTGCTCACCGAGGGCAAGGCCGGTCCGCACACAATCCAGGGCATCGGCGCCAACTTCGTCCCGGCGATCCTCGACACCGAGATCTACGACGAGGTCATCGACATCGACAACGATGCCGCCTTCGATCGGGCCCGTGAACTCGCGAAGGAGGAGGGCCTGCTCGTCGGCATCTCCTCCGGTGCCGCGCTCGTCGCCGCCGAACAGGTCGCCTCGCGGCCGGAGTTCGCCGGCAAGCGCATCGTCGTCATCCTTCCCGACTTCGGCGAGCGCTACCTCTCAACGCCGCTCTTCTCCCAGTACCTCGACGACTGAGGGAGACGACAGCACGGGATCGCTCAAGGGGCGTCGGTCACCGGCGCCCCTTGAGCACTCTTTGAGGGGATGAGAAGCACGCGGGATGAGGAGATGAGGACATGAAGGCACTGTGGGCGGCGGCGGCCGCAGCGGCGGGTGCGGCGGCATACGGTCTGACGAGGCCCACGGTCCGGGCCGCGCTGCGGGAGGACCTCGACACCGTCAAGCGCCGTGACCCGGCGGCCTCGAGTGACGTCGTCTCGATGCTCTCCTACCCGGGCCTCCACGCGATCTGGGCGCACAGGGGGCTGCACCGGATGTGGCAGCACGATGAGCTCAAAGTCCCCGCGCGGCTCCTCTCCCAGGTCGTGCGCACCCTCACCGGGGTCGAGATCCACCCCGGGGCGACGATCGGCAGGCGCTTCTTCATCGACCACGCCAACGGCGTCGTCATCGGCGAGACCTCGGACATCGGCGACGACGTCATGCTCTACCACCAGGTCACCCTCGGCGGCACGTCGATGGAGAAGACGAAGCGGCACCCCACGATCGGCAACCACGTCCTCGTCGGCGCCGGTGCGAAGATCCTCGGACCCGTCGTCGTCGGCGACAACTCCTCGGTCGGGGCGAACGCCGTCGTCGTCAAAGACGTCCCCGCCGAATCGAGCGCGGTCGGCATCCCCGCCACGGTGCGCCCCAAGCGCACCGGTGCCGCTCCGGCACCGGAGCCGCAGGAGACGGCGGACGCCGACTTCGAGCTCTTCGACCCCGCCATCTGGATCTGACCGAGGGTCACTGCTGGGTCTGCGCCCCACCTCGGCGAGGATCGGTCAACCCGACAGAGTCATCGCCGAGGTGGATCCCGCTCGATTCCCGGCCGGATCTCGAGCGGAATCCACCTCGGTAGCGTTGCTCCGGGTAGCTCTCGACCTTCCACCGTGCAGTCATCACGGCGGGGTCGGGTCGGGATCACGGCGCATCGTCGATCCCTCTCCACTGCACGGGGTGGTTACGGACCACTGTGACTCATGCTCATTTCGCTGTGGATGAGAATTCTCCATCCACAGGCCTCTCACTGGGGCTGGCGCTCATCGGGCGGCCCCACCGATGCTGTCCGTATGTGGACCTCGTTGAACGAATCAGTGCGGTTTCGGAAGGCCCCCACGCCCTTCATGATGGGATCGCCGCAGCAGCGTGGAGTCTCGCGGTACGCGGTGGGCACCAAGGGACGGTACATCCAGATCTTCCGCGGTGTGTGGATCGATGTCGAGGACGAGACGGAGATCCCCGCGCCGCTCTGGGCCGATGAGGACTGGCTCGTGACTCTGGTCAGGCTGCGTGGACTGCGGCTGCTCCACCCCGGCGTCGCCGGCAGCCACGCGACTGCCGCGCAGCTGTACGGACTGCCCATGCCCCACCGCCTCCGCGACAAGGCGATTCACGTATCGAGCGGCTCGCGGGGTCTGAAAATCGAGCGGCCGGGAGTGATCCTGCACCGCTCGATGTTCCATGAGGCCGATGACATACCGCTGCTCGAACTGCCGCTGGTGAGCATTCCGCTTCTCGTCGTGCAGCTGGCGCCGTCGCTGAGCACAGAGGAATTGGTGCAGCTGGGTGATGCGGCGATCGGTCGACAGGCCGGCGGCCCCTACATCGGCATTGAGGAGCTGAGCACGAGGATCCTCGAGCGTCCCCGTGTCACGGAGCGGCGCAGAATCGAGCGGGCGCTGTCACTGATGCGCCCGACGGTCGAGTCCCCGCGCGAGACGTGGCTGCGACTGTGGCTGATCGGCGAGGGCTTCCCGGAACCGGCAGTCCATCCGCCGCTGCGCAGCACCATCGGAGACTGTCTGCTGCATCCGGATCTCGGCTATCCCGACCTCAGGATCGCCATCGAATACGAGGGCGACCAGCATCGCACCTCGGAGGCGCGGTTCGCTGCCGACATCCGGCGCCGCGAACTCATGGAAGCCGAGGGGTGGATCGTTCTGCGCGTGACGAAGAGGACCGACATGACTGCCTTCGCACGGACCCTGGCAGCCCACTTGGGCCGCCGAGGTGCGTCCATCTGACGAAGGAGACTGCCTGCGGAGGTGGATCCCGCTCGATTCCTGGCCCGAATTCGAGCTGGATCCACCTCGGAGACGCATTCCGGGGTTCGCTCGGCGGGCAGAATCTCATCGACCCCGAGCCCGCCGGAATCCTGATTCCTCCCCACTGAGAACGCGCTCGCCAGGCGCGGGAATACATCCGGAACCTTGACTGTTAAGATTTCAACAAGTTGCTTCAAAACTGAAGTTTCAACCACTGTAGGCTGGCCCCAACGGCCGGTCACAGAGACGAGGAGCAGTCATGGAATTCGGTATCTTCACCATCGGCGACGTCACGACTGACCCGACCGACGGCACCACCATCTCCGAGCACCAGCGGATCAAGAACACGGTCGAGCTTGCGAAGAAGGCCGAAGAGGTCGGCCTCGATGTCTTCGCGACGGGACAGCACCACAACCCGCCGTTCGTCGCTCCCGCGAATCCGCCCGTGCTGCTCGCCAACATCGCCGCGCAGACCGAGAAGCTCCAGCTCTCGACCGCGACGACGCTCATCACGACGACGGATCCCGTCCGCATCGCCGAGGACTACTCGTACGCCCAGCATCTCGCGGACGGACGCCTCGACCTCATCATGGGCCGCGGCAACACCGGTCCCGTCTACCCGTGGTTCGGCAAGGACATCCGCGCGGGCATCCCGCTGGCCGTCGAGAACTACAACCTCCTCTACCGCCTGTGGCGGGAGAAGAACCTCGACTGGGAGGGCAAGTTCCGCACTCCGCTCAACGGGTTCACCGTCACCCCGTGGCCGCTCGACGACGTTCCGCCGTTCGTGTGGCACGGCTCGATCCGCAGCCCTGAGATCGCCGAGCAGGCCGCGTACTACGGCGACGGCTTCTTCCACAACAACATCTTCTGGCCGACCTCGCACACCGCGCGGATGGTCCAGCTCTACCGTCAGCGCTACGAGTACTACGGTCACGGTCGTGCCGACCAGGCGATCGTCGGACTCGGCGGGCAGGTGTTCATGCGGAAGAACTCGCAGGACGCGGTCAAGGAGTTCCGTCCCTACTTCGACAACGCCCCGGTCTACGGCCACGGCCCCAGCCTCGAGGACTTCGCGAAGCAGACGCCGCTGACCGTGGGATCCCCGCAGGAGGTCATCGAACGGACCCTGAGCTTCCGCGACTGGGCCGGCGACTACCAGCGTCAGATGTTCCTCATCGACCACGCGGGCCTGCCGCACAAGACCGTGCTCGAACAGCTCGACCTCCTCGGCGAGGAAGTCGTGCCGGTCCTGCGCAAGGAGTTCGCGAAGAACCGTCCCGCCGACGTGCCCGACGCCCCGACCCACGAGTCGCTCGTGCTGCGGCACAAGGAGGGCCGGGACCCGATCCCCGGCGGCGGACCCGGATCGCAGGCGTACAAGGATCGCGAAGCCCGCGCGGCCGAGGCCGAGCAGGCTCGCCAGGAAGCCGCGAAGGCCGACGCCGAGAAGAAGGCCGAAGCGGAGACAGGAGCGCAGACCGAATGAAGATCCTCGCAGTCACGACCTCGCTGAGCGAGGACTCGACGACGCAGAAGCTCAGCGATCGGATCGTCGATGCGGCCGCCTCGGCGGGCCGGGCAGCAGGGCTGACGGTCGAGACCGAGCACATCAACGTCCGCAGCCTGAGCACCGCGCTCACGGACATGGCGCTCACCGGATTCCGCTCCGAGGAGCTTGAGGAGGCTTACCTCAAGGTCGCCGAGGCGGACGCCATCATCACCGTCACCCCGGTCTACAAGGTCGCCCCCGTCGGGCTGCACACGCTCTTCTGGCAGCTCATCGACGAGAAGGCACTGGCGGGCACGCCCGTGCTCATCGCCTCGACGGGCGGGACCTCGCGGCATTCGCTCGCCGGGGAGACGGCGATGCGGCCGATGCTGTCCTACCTCAAGGGCATCGTCGTGCCGACGACGGTCTTCGCCGCCACCGACGACTGGGGCAGCGCCGAGGGCGGACGCGCACTCAACTCGCGGGTCAGGCAGGCCGGGGAGGAGCTCGTGGCACTGACCGCGTCGATCCGGGGCCTGACCGGTGGCGAGGGCGGCGAAGGAGACGAGGTCGACGGGAACGAAGGTCCCGACAGCCTCGCCCCGCATCGGATCACGATCGGACGCGGGGAGAAGCGCGGCGTCGACGACGAGTTCGACCCGAACCGCATCACCCCGTTCGCGCAGCTGCTCGAGGGCTGACGATGAGTGAGACGACAGCCGCCCCGGTCATCCGCTTCGGGCGCGGCCGCGAAGAGCGCGCGCAGTGGGCGTGGCGGACGTACTTCGAGACGTCCCAGCGCATCCGGCAGGAGCTCGACGACCGCCTCAAGGAGCAGGCGGGGCTGACGGTCAGCGACTACAACGCCCTCCTGCTGCTGTGGGAGGCGCCGGATCGGACGCTGACGATGGGGGCGCTGGCCAAGGGTCTCGTGTTCTCCCCGTCGCGGCTCAACTACCGGATCAAGGTCCTCGAGGACGCCGGTCTCGTCGAGAAGACGACGTGTGCCGACGACCGCCGGTCCCACAACGTCCGCCTCACCGAGGTGGGGGCCCGGCGGTTCCTCGACGCCGCCCGGCTGCATCGGCGGGCCATCGACGAGGTGGTCCTCTCGCAGGTCAGCGACGAGGAGCTGGAGATCATCGGCACGGTGTTCTCCCGGATCGCCGCTGGCCTCGACTGAGGACCAGGGGAGCAATCGGGCTTGCCTGCGGCCGTGAGGCCCGTGTCACAATGGCCGTATGACGATCACGACCATCGCGTTCCCCGATTCCGAACTCCGCAACCGCGTCATCGCGCGCATCCCCGCCCACCAGCGGGCCAACGTCGACCTGGTCGTCTACTCCGACAAGGAGAAGTCGGCGAAGCTGAGCAAGGACGATGTCGACGTCGTCGTCCTGCCGTACATGGATTCGGCGGGAACGATCGACCTCCTCGGCGAGCTGCCCAATCTTCGCCTCGTCATCACGCAGACGACCGGGTACGATCCTGTCGCCCACCTGCCCGAACAGGGCATCGAGGTGGCCACGGCGTCGGGCGTCCACACGGGCGGGACGGCGGAGCTCGCGCTCGCGCTGACCCTGGCGAGCCTGCGCGGGATCGACGATGCGGTGCGCAACCAGGTGTCGCGGACGTGGAATCATCAGCGCTACCGTTCGCTACAGGACCGGCGCGTCATGGTCGTCGGCGTCGGTGAGATCGGGCGGGCGATCGCCGACCGGTTCGCCCCGTTCGAGGTCGAGCTCACCCGGGTGGGCACGACCGCCCGCGAAGACGATCACGGGGTCGTCCACGGTGTCGACGAGCTGCCCGATCTGCTCCCGCACACCGACGTCGTCGTCCTCATCACGCCGCTGACGGATTCGACGCACCACCTCGTCGATGCCGAGTTCCTCAAGTCCCTGCCGGACAACGCGCTCATCGTCAACGTCGCCCGGGGCAAGGTCGTCGACACCGACGCCCTCGTCGCGGAGCTGAATACCGGCCGCCTCCATGCCGCCCTCGACGTCATGGATCCCGAGCCGCTGCCGGAGAACCACCCGCTGTGGGGAACCCCGAACACGCTCATCACCCCGCACGTCGGCGGCGACACCTCGGCGTTCGAACCGCGTGTGGTGAAGATCCTCGCCGAACAGGTGCGCCGGATCAACGACGGGGAGAAGCTGCTCAACGTCGTCGAGCTCGACTGAGGCCGCGGGGGAGGGCGGGGCACTGGGCGGCCCCGGGTGCGGCCCTGCACGGGGCCGCACGTGGGACCCACGCGCGGCCCGAAACGTTGGTTCCACCATGCGAGAACCGCGCCGACGTATGCCGGACGGAAGCGTAGAGTGCCCCCATGAGCATTGATACCCCCACTTCAGCACCGGACATCAAACCGCGTTCCCGCGATGTCACGGACGGGCTCGAGAGCACCGCCTCGCGCGGCATGCTCCGCGCCGTCGGCATGGGCGACGAGGACTGGTCGAAGCCGCAGATCGCCGTCGCCTCGTCGTGGAACGAGATCACCCCGTGCAACCTCTCCCTCCAGCGCTTCGCCGGAGCCGCGAAGGAAGGCGTCCACGCCGCGGGCGGCTACCCGCTCGAGTTCGGGACGATCTCCGTCTCCGACGGCATCTCGATGGGACATGAGGGCATGCACTACTCGCTCGTCTCGCGCGAGGTCATCACCGACTCCGTCGAGACCGTGATGAGCGCCGAGCGCCTCGACGGCTCCGTCCTCATGGCCGGCTGCGACAAGTCGATCCCCGGCATGCTCATGGCCGCCGCCCGCCTCGGACTCTCGAGCGTCTTCCTCTACAACGGCTCGATCATGCCGGGCACCGCGAAGCTCTCCGACGGCACGGAGAAGGAGGTCACGCTCATCGACGCGTTCGAGGCCGTCGGCGCATGCCGGGCCGGCACGATCACCCGCGAGGACGTCGACGCCATCGAACGTGCCGTCTGCCCCGGTGAGGGTGCCTGCGGCGGCATGTACACCGCGAACACGATGGCCTCGGCCGCCGAGGCGATGGGGATGTCCCTGCCCGGATCGGCCGCGCCGCCGGCGATCCACCGCAACCGGATGATCTTCGCCCGCCAGTCCGGCGAGGCCGTCGTCGAACTCCTGCGCCGGGGGATCACGACGAAGGACATCATCACGAAGGAGTCGCTGCACAACGCGATCGCCGTCGTCATGGCCTTCGGCGGTTCGACGAACGCCGTTCTCCACCTGCTGGCGATCGCCCACGAGGCGGGCGTCGAGCTCGAACTCGACGACTTCAATCGGATCGGCGACAAGGTGCCGCACCTCGGCAACGTCAAGCCCTTCGGCGAGTACGTGATGAACGACGTGTTCAAGATCGGCGGGGTGCCCGTCATCATGAAGGCCCTCCTCGATGCGGGTCTGCTCAACGGCGACTGCATGACGGTGACCGGCAAGACGGTGGCGGAGAACCTCGCCGCGATCAACCCGCCGGACCCCGACGGGAAGATCCTCCGGGCGCTCAACAACCCGATCCACGCGACCGGCGGCCTCACGGTGCTGCGCGGGTCGCTCGCCCCCGAAGGCGCGGTCGTGAAGTCCGCGGGCTTCGACGCCGACGTCTTCGAGGGCACCGCGCGCGTCTTCGACCAGGAGCAGCCGGCGATGGACGCGGTGCTCGGCGGCGAGCTGAAGAAGGGCGACGTCGTCGTCATCCGCTACGAAGGGCCCAAGGGCGGTCCGGGGATGCGCGAGATGCTCGCGATCACCGGAGCCATCAAGGGAGCGGGCATCGGCAAGGACGTCCTCCTCATCACCGACGGTCGCTTCTCCGGCGGCTCGACCGGGCTGTGCATCGGTCACGTCGCCCCCGAGGCCGTCGACGGCGGGCCGATCGCCCTCGTCGAGGACGGGGACCGGATCACCGTCGACATCGCGGCGCGCTCGATCGAGCTCCACGTCGACGAGGAGGTGCTCGCCGAACGGCGCAAGGCGTGGACGATCCCGGAGAACCACCGGCTCACCGGGGTGCTCGGCAAGTACGCGAAGCTCGTCCAGTCGGCGTCGACCGGAGCCGTCTGCGGCTGATGCGCATCGTCGTCCTCGACGACTACCAGGACGTCGCCCGGTCCTTCGCGGACTGGGCGACGCTGCCGGCCGACTTCACCGTCGTCACGCGTCCGGTCACCGGCACCGCTGACCTGACAGCGCTGCTCTCCGGCGCCGAGGTGGTCGTCGCGATGCGTGAGCGCACCGTCTTCGATGCGCAGCGTCTGGCGGCGCTTCCCGACCTGCGGCTGCTCGTGACCACGGGGGCGGCGAACGCGTCGATCGACCTCGACGCCGCCCGTGCGCACGGGATCACGGTCTGCGGCACCGACGCGCCGCGGACGGCGACACCGGAGCTGACGTGGGGGCTCATCCTCGCCGTGGCCCGCAGCATCCCCGCCGAGGATGCGCGGATGAGGGCCGGAGGATGGCAGGAGACGATCGGAGCAGACCTGGCCGGGTCCCGCCTCGGCGTCATCGGTCTGGGTCGCCTGGGATCGCGCGTGGCCCGCATCGGGCAGGCCTTCGGGATGGACGTCGTCGCGTGGAGTGCGAATCTCACGCCCGAACGCGCCGCCGAGGTGGGGGTGCGCGCCGTGGGCAAGGAAGAGCTGCTGGAGACCTCCGACGTCGTGACGATCCACTACAAGCTCAGCGACCGCAGTCGCGGGCTCATCGGGGCGAACGAGCTCGCGCTGATGAGGCAGAGCGCGATCCTCGTCAACACCTCGCGGGCCGGGCTCATCGACACCGCGGCGCTGACCGACGCGCTCGACTCCGGAGCGATCCGCGGGGCGGGCCTCGACGTCTACGACACCGAGCCGCTGCCCGCCGACCATCCGCTGCGCACGAGCCCGCGGACCGTGCTCACCCCGCACCTCGGCTATGTCACCGAGGGCACGTATCGGATCTTCTACCCGCAGGCGGTCGAGGACATCGCGGCGTGGATCGCCGGTGAGCCGATCCGTGTGCTGACGTAAGGGACGCGGAGAGGCGCGAGCCACCAGGGCAGCGAACTTCTTCGGCGCTCGGCCTTGCGTTCGAGTGCGCTCGAACTTGTAGCGTCGCTGTCATGAACTCACACATCGAGACCAACACAGCAGCGACGACAACGACGACAGAGGTACGCGAGCCGTCCGAGCACCGGCGGCGCTGGGCGATCACCGGTGCCTCGCAGGGGTTCGGGCGGGCACTGACCGAGGAGGTGCTGGCGCGCGGGCACGATGCCGTCGTCGTGGTCCGCGACCCGGAGTCCCTGCAGAAGCTCAAGGCGGACGTCGGGGAGCGCCTCACCGTCCTCACCGCGGATCTCCGTGATGAGACCGCCGTCGCCGAAGTGGGGGAGGCACTGACCGACCTCGACGTCGATGTCCTCATCAACAATGCGGGGCGGGCGATCGTCGGGGCTGTCGAGGAGATCGGCCTCAGCGCGCTCAGGGAGCAGCTCGAGCTCAACTTCTTCGCGGCCGCCGCTCTCACCCGCGCCATCCTGCCGCTCATGCGGGCGCGGGGCCGTGGTGCGATCGTCCAGATGAGCAGTCAGGGAGGGCGAGTGTCGTTTCCCGCGGCGGGGGCCTACTCGGCGAGCAAGTTCGCGCTCGAAGGCTGGTCGGAGGCACTGGCCGCCGAGGTGGGTCCGCTGGGCATCGGCGTGATGCTCGTGGAGCCCTCACGGTTCCGGACCGGGTTCAATACCGCGCATTCGCTGGGGGTGACCGCGGGAACGGACGTCTATGCGGCGATCGTCGGACCAGCCCGCACGGATCTCGCCGAGGTCGACGGCCGGCAGGAGGGAGACCCAGTCCGTGCGGCGGCGATCATCGTCGATCTGGTCGAGGCGAGCCTTGAAGGCAGTGGTGAGCTGCCCTTGCGTCTGCCTCTCGGCGCCGAGGCGGTGCGACGTCTGCGGGCGGCGTACAGTGGAGGTGCGGCCGAGGTCGAGCGCCTGGCCGCCGTGGCGGAGAGCGCTGACTTTCCCGGCATGCGACCTTCACAGCGGGCGGTGTGAGCATGGCGACCGACGATCTCATGAGCCGGATCCTCGCGGACCTGGGCGACTTCGCCGAGGTCGACGGGACGCTGCCGGTCGAGATCATCCACCGGATGGTCAACAGCGGTGACGAGGCCGCTTCGCTGTCGATCGCGGAGATCTCCGAGCTGCTCGGCCTCTCACCCCACACCCTGCGGTACTACGAGAGCAAGGGGCTCGTCGCGGTGGACCGGGACACAGCCGGGCATCGTGTCTACGGCGCCGAGGCTCAGCGGCGGTTGGTGTTCCTCACCCGGATGCGGCTGTCCGGGATGCCCATGCGCGACCTCGCCCACTACGTCGAACTCGTCGAGGCGGGGGAGACGACCGTGCCGGAGAGGCTCGACCTGCTCATCGAGCACCGCGACACGATCCGTCGCCGTATCCGCGAGCTCACCCTGTCGCTGGCCGCCACCGAATACAAGATCGCCGCTTACGGCGGTCGCACCGGTGACGTGCTCGGCGGGGACCCTGCCGACGGTGACGGCGGCGACGGCGAACGACCTGCCCCTGATCCGAGCTGACCCCACCAACGCAGAACGCGGGCGAAACAATTTCGCCCGCGTTCTCATGGTGTTGTGGCACCGGACTCAGCCGGTGCGGACCTCAGCGGACCACGTCAGTCCGCACAACCTCGGCGAGGTCAGCTCGCTTCCGTACGTCAGTTCACGTCGGCGGGATCGGCCGAGACGCGACCGCCGTTCTCGAGCGCGTCGATAGAGGCCATCTCGGCGTCGGTGAGGGTGAAGTCGAAGACGTCGAAGTTCTGCGCCATGCGCTCGCGGTTGTTCGACTTGGGGAAGAGGATGTGGCCGCGCTGCAGGTGCCAGCGGATGATGACCTGGGCCCACGACTTGCCGTGTGCCTCGGCGATCTCGCCGATCACGGTCGACGCGTAGTCGACATTGCCCTGACCCAGCGGTCCCCAGGCTTCGATCTTGATGTCGTTCTCGGCCAGGAGGGGGCGGGTGTCGATCTGCTGGAACTGCGGGTGCAGCTCGATCTGGTCGACGGCCGGGATGATGCCGGTGTCGAGGATCTCCGGCAGGTAGCGGTAGTCGAAGTTCGACACGCCGATCGAGCGGGTGAGGCCCTCGTCGCGGTAGCCGGGGAACGCTTCCCAGGTCTCGACGGCGTTCTTCTGCGCCGGGGTCGGCCAGTGGATGAGGTAGAGGTTGACGTAGTCGAGTCCGAGCTTCGTCAGACTCTCCTCGAGCGCGCGGCGCGATTCGGCGGCGCCGTGGCGGTCGTTCCACAGCTTGGTGGTGATGAAGAGCTCGTCGCGGGGGATGCCCAAAGCGGCGAGGGCGCGTCCGACGCCCTCTTCGTTGCCGTAGACAGCGGCGGTGTCGATGTGACGGTAGCCGACTTCGAGGGCATCGGTGACGATGCGCTCGGTCTCCTTGGGGTCGACCTTGAAGACGCCGAAGCCGAGCTGCGGGATGGTCAAGCCGTCATTGAGGGTGAGATCTGGTACCGACATGGTGTCGCCTTTCGTCACGGATGATGGTCTGGTCGGCGCCCGGTGGGACGCCTCGACCCGAAGTCGCGCGCCGGTATCCGGCACACAACAGAGCGTACAACGACACTCACCGCCCGAATCATTCCCGAAGTCTGGATGATTTCTCCGATTGCGCTGAGCGTGAATTCTCCGGCGCCGAGGCGGTGGTGCAGGCAGGGTGCATTGCCGCGTCAGCGCGGCCGGCGGTTCAGTCCGCGAACACGGTGTGGACGTCGCCGGTATGGGCACGACCGCCGAGGTCGGTGAGCTCGAGGACGACGGCTGAGCCGACCACCTCGGCGCCGAGTTCGGTGACGAGAGCCTGCGCCGCGCTGAGCGTCCCGCCGGTGGCGAGGATGTCGTCGACAAGAAGGACGCGATCGCCTGGGCGCAGGACGTCGGGGGCTTCGATCGTCGCGGTGCCGTACTCGAGGGTGTAGGACACGGCCGCGGCGGGTTTGGGCAGTTTGCCGGCCTTGCGGATGGGGAGGATGCCCGCACCGGTCTTCGCCGAGATCGCCCCGGCGAAGAGGAATCCGCGCGCCTCGAGTCCGCCGACGAAGTCGAAGTGCCCGACGAACGGCGCGATGAGCGCATCGGTGACGGCGTTGAACGCGGTGCCGTCGGCGAGCAGCGGGGAGATGTCGCGGAAGTTCACCCCGGGCTCCGGGTAGTCGGGGATCGAGGTGATGAGGGTCCGCGCGCGGTCGAGCTCTGCATTCGTCACGGGTCAACTGTACTCGCGGCCGCTCGCTTCCCGACGCGGCGCCGTCGCGCCTCGACTCCTATTTCAGAGCCGCACGCGACCTCTTGCGGCGTAGGCTCCAGCCGATGATCAGCCCGACCGCAGCGCCGACGATCGGAGGTGCCGACGATTCCAACTCGGTCGGAGCCCCGACGCTCCACGACCATGGCAGAAGCGGGTGGCCCACTGTCGACTGAAAGGCGATGAGTCCGAGCATCACAGCGAACACACCCAACATCATCAGAGTGGATCTCGTGGTCCACTCTCTTCGGGCAAGGCCGGATTGGCGATAGAGGTTCACCCCTCGCCGCCGGGCATGGAAGCGAGCGACCCAGAACGGAAGGTCCGCCGAAGCGAGAACGACTACGGTCGCCCACCAGAGGCCGGAGGCCAGGAAGAGGAGCGCAATTGCGACTGACGTCCAGCGGAAGACGGTGAAGCCGATGGCCAGGGATCGGAAGATGACGTCGCGCTCACGCTCGTCGGCTTCCGGCATATCGGAGATTCCAGAGACCCGTTCCAGCCCGGAGTCGAGGTGGGCCGCCAGCGCAGACGTCCTGCGGCTCCCCGGATCGCGGTCGAAACCGTGAGCGGAGCGCTCATTGTCGTGTTCGTCGGGAGTCGAACTCATCAGTCTCTCTCCTTCACTGTGGGGTGGTGTTCTTCCTCGTTGACTCGACCTCGAAGAGATCTTCGACGCTCGTTTCGAGCACCGCGGCGATGCGGAGTGCGAGATGGACGCTCGGGGAGTAGTCGCCGCCCTCGATGGCGATGATGGTCTGTCTAGAGACCCCGACCGCTTCGGCGAGGTGGGCTTGAGTGAACCCGAATGCACGGCGGCGCGCCCTCACCCGAGTGGGATTCATCCGCACCTCCGTGCAGCGGCTTCGTCATGCCCGAAGGCGGTGAACAGATCCTTCGAAGTCAATGATCGTTGACATTTTTCACTCTGCCATGCCGTGTCATGCCTGGCAAGAGTCGTTGTGCTCTACGGGGTCGTTGCCGGAATTCATTCCTGCCATCGTGCGCGCCGAAATGTGGGCGTATCCTCGTGCCATGAGCGCTCGCTCAGAACCGGTCACGCTCGCCGAGGCGTTCGCGCAGGTGCCGCGGCACCGTTTCCTGCCCGCTGGCCAGCAGGGCTGGTCGGACAGCAATGTGCCGCTCGAGATCGGGTGCGGGCAGACGAACTCGCAGCCGAGCACCGTCGCCGACATGCTCGCGCTACTCGGCGTCGAACCGGGGGAGACCGTCCTCGATCTGGGGTCCGGCTCGGGATGGACGACCGCCCTCCTCGGCGCGCTCGTCGGGCCCGGCGGCCGCGTCATCGGCGTCGAGCGTCACCGGGAGCTCCTCGATCGTTCTATCTCCGCCGTCGCCGGGCTCGGCATCGACTGCCTCGAATTCGCCGAGGCGACGCCCGGGGTGCTCGGCCGACCCGAGCGCGCGCCGTTCGATCGCATCCTCGTGTCCGCCGGTGCTGATGAACTGCCCGACAGCCTCGTCGCGCAGCTGTCTGTCGGGGGAGTCATGGTCATCCCGGTCGCCGAGGTGATGCTCCGCGTCGAACGCACGGGCGCGGCCGCCGGCGCAGTGACGATCACCCGGCACGGCCGCTACCGGTTCGTCCCTCTCATCACGGAGTGAGGCGGCGGACACCGACGCGGTGAACCGACAAATACGCGGTTAGCGCAGGGCGTATTTGTCGGTTCGGGGCGTCGCAGCGGAATGTGTCGCGCGCTGGCTGCTCAGGCCTGTCCGCGCTACTCACGTCGAAGCACAGTGTGAGTGCACTGTGACGCATTTGCTCAGCTATATTGACGTTTGGTATCGATAGGCGCAGAATGATGTCATGTATCAGGTGTTCACGACCGCCGACCTGAGACGTCTCGGCTGCTCCGACCGCGACGTGAGCGTGGCAGCCGACTGCTGCCTGGAGCGAGTCGCTCGGGGGCGGTTCGCGGTCAAGCGCCTGTGTGACAATCCCAGGCACGCCAGGATCGCGGACGCGGTCACGCTCGGCGAGGCCGAGTTGTTCGAGGAAGTGGGAGACGTGCGCGACGTGCTCGCTCGGGCCAAGGTCCTCATCCGCACCCGTGCCGATGTCGTCAACGGTCGGTCGGGGGAGTCGGGTCGCCACGACGTGGAGGTCTTCTCCCATCTGTCGGCCGCTCTGCTGTGGGACTTCACCATCGTGAAGATGGACAAGCCGTTCGTCGAAGTCATCCGAACCTCCACGAACAAGCGGCACGCCCACCTGTTCATACGACGGCGCGACGTTCCTCCAGGACAGATCGACCGCCTTGGCGATGTCGCCCTGACGACACGGGAGCGCACGCTCATCGATGTCGCCCGCGACTGCGACCTCGACATCAGCGTGCCCATGCTCGACGACGCACTGCGTCGGCACGTGGTGACGCCGGACGGACTGCGCGACGCCGCCGCGAAGTGCCGCGAGACTCGCGGCCGATTCCGCGTCGCGGCGGCTCTCGACCTCGCCGATCCGCGTCGCGAGTCACCCGGAGAGTCGATCAGCGCGGTGAGGCTCCACGAGGTCGGCCTCACCGGGTTCGAGCCGCAGGTGGAGATCGCCGACGCCCACGGTCGCTTCGTCGCTCGGGTCGACTTCCTCCACGCCGCATCGAAGACGATCCTCGAGTTCGACGGCCGGATCAAATACACGATCGACGACACGGACCCCCGTCACGCGTTCGACAGGGAGCGCGAACGCGAGCGGCAGCTGAGGGCTCTCGGCTACACCGTCGTCCGCATCTTCTGGAAGGACCTGTGGCGCCGGCGCCCGTTCACCGATCTGGCACGGCTCGTCAGCGCCCGTACACCGGCGGCACCGACGCGGTGAACCGACAAATACGCGGTCACACTCCGCACGCGGCAGTATCGACGCGGTGAACCGACAAATACGCGGTTAGCGCAGGGCGTATTTGTCGGTTGAGGGCGTCGAAGACGGGCGGACGTCGGCTCGGGGCGTATTTGTCGGTTCGGGGCGTCGATCGCCAGCGGACGCCGCGAACGCCGCCGGGCCCCTCACACGAGGGTGTCGCGCCAGGCGCGGTGGAGCTGGGCGAAGCGACCGGTGCCGGCGATGAGCTCCTCGGGCGTGCCGTCCTCGACGATGCGCCCGGCGTCCATGACGAGCACGCGGTCGGCGATCTCGACGGTCGAGAGCCGGTGGGCGATGATGATCGCCGTCCTGCCCTCGAGCACCGTCGCGAGCGCCTTCTGCACGAGCCTCTCCGACGGGATGTCGAGGTGAGCGGTCGCCTCATCGAGGACGACGACATCGGGATCGGCGAGGAACACCCGGGCGAACGACACGAGCTGCCGCTGGCCCGAGCTCAGCCGGCCGCCGCGCTTCTTCACGTCGGTGTCGTAGCCGTCGGGCAGGCGGCGGATGTAGGGGTCGAGCCCGACCGCCCGGGCGGCGGCGACCACCTCGGCGTCGGTGGCCTCCGGATTGCCGATCCGGATGTTGTCGGCGATCGTGCCGGCGAAGAGGAACGACTCCTGCGTGACCATGACGACGCTCGAGCGCAGCTGTGCGTCATCGAGGTCGCGCAGGTCGACCCCGTCGAGACTGACCGTGCCCTCCGAAGGATCGTAGAACCGGGTGACGAGCTTGACGAGCGTCGACTTGCCGGCACCCGTGGCGCCGACGAGCGCAACGATCTGCCCCGCCGGGATCGTCAGGTCGAAGCGGGGGAGGACATCGGGTCCGTCGGCGTAGGCGAAGCGGACGTCCGTGAGGTCGATCGACCGTCCCGTCGCCGAGGTGGATGACCCATTCGACTCAGCCGCCCCGGCCGCCCCCGCCGACTCAGCCGCCCCGGTCTCCGTGTGCGCGGGCAGGGGTGTGGGCTGGGCCGGTGCCGGGACGCCGGGATCCGTGTCGAGGACGGCGGCGATCTTCTCGAGCGCCGCCGACGCCGACTGGTAGAGGTTGAACGACTGCACGAGCTCGTCGAGCGGACCGTAGAACCGGCGCAGGTAGAGGATGAACGCGGCGAGCACGCCGATCTGCGTCCATCCCTCGATGACGAGCCACGCGCCGACGACGATGATGACCGTCTGCGTGACGTTGCCGACGAGCCGCGTCCACCCGGCGAACCACGCGACGCCCCGCAGCGCATCGGTGTTGGCGTCCCGGTACGCCGTGTCCTGCTCGCGCAGAGTGCCGCGACGGTCGGGCTGGCGCCGGTAGGCCTGGACGGCGCGGATGCCGCCCATCGTCTCGACGAAGTGGACGATGACCTTCGCGATCGACGTCCGGGTGCGCCGGTACGCCCCGCGCTGGGTCCGGTGCGCGGCCTTCGTGATGAAGAACAGCGGGATGAACCCGGCGAAGACGACGATCGCCAGCGGCACATCGAGGACGATGAGCGTGATCGCGATGAACACCATCTGGAGCAGCGCGAGCGCAGTCTCGAACAGCGAGTACGAGAGGAACTGCTGGACCGACTCCATGTCCGAGGTCTGCCGGGACACGAGGCGGCCCGACGTCGACTTCTCGTGATACCCCAGGTCAAGGCGCTGAACATGGGTGAACACGCGCTGGCGCAGGGTGAAGATGATCTTCTGCGCGGTGATGCCGACAAGGCGGGTCGCCGTGAACGCGAGCACCGCCGAGGCGACGGCGGAGGCGACGAAGAGCGTGATCGCCCGCGTCAGCGCCGCCGGGTCGCCGGCGACGGCCTGCGGGATGCCGGTGTCGAGGGCGTCGGCGATGAAGAGCGGCCCGATGACGAGGGTGGCCGAGGTGAGGACGACGATGACGAGGAGAAGCACGGCCATCGGCAGGTGCGGGCGCACGAGCGAGAACAGCAGCGCCCGCGCTTTGGCCGCGATGTCCGGCGGCAGCTCCTCGACCCCGTCGTCCTCTGCCAGGCGCGGCGCACTCATGCCAGGCCCCCTTCCGTCGGCCGGTTCCCCGCCGAGGCGGTCGCTCCCTCACCGCGCGCCGAGGCGGTCGCCTGCATGCCCGCTCCCATGAGTTCGCGATAGAGCGGGGAGGTCTCGAGGAGCTCCTCATGCGTGCCCCGCGCGACGATGCGGCCCTCGTCGAGGACGGCGACGACATCGGCGAGTGCGGCCGTCGACGGCCGGTGGGCGATGATGAGCGTCGTCGAATCGGGCAGGATCTCCCGCAGCTTCAGCTGCACGCGGTCCTCGGTGTCGACGTCGACGGCCGAGAGCGGGTCGTCGAGGACGAGGATGCGCGGCCTGCCGATGACCGCCCGGGCCAGGGCCAGGCGCTGCCGCTGTCCCCCGGAGAGGGAGAGTCCCTGCTCGCCGACCTGCGTGTCGAGGCCCTCGGGCAGACGGGAGACGAAGTCGTCCGCCGCGGTGATCTCCAGCGCCTGCCACACGGCATCGTCGTCGGAGCCCGGGGCGCCCATGACGACGTTGTCGCGGACGCTCGCGGAGAAGAGGATCGGGTCCTCGAAGGAGACGGAGACGAGATGGCGCAGCTCGTTGACCGGCAGGTCGCGGATGTCGACGCCGTCGATGCGCACGGCCCCGCCGGTGACGTCCTGGAGCCGGGGCACGAGCGAGGCGAGCGTCGTCTTGCCCGAGCCCGTCGTGCCGACGAGGGCGAGCGTCTGCCCGGGCTCGATCGTGAGGTCGAGGCCCGAGAGCGTGAGACGGTCCGTGTCGGAGAAGTGGAAGTCGACGTCGTCGAAGACGAGCTCCCCGCGGTGGCGGCCGACAGCGGGGTCGTCGTCGATGCCGCCTGCGGCATCGGTGATGTCGTGGCGGATGTCGATGACCTCCCAGTAGCGGCCGCCGCGGTGATCGACATGATGGCATCGGCGAGGAGGAACCCGAGCATCTCGATCGGCATCCGCAGGACCATGGAGATCGTCACCCCGGCGACGACGGTGCCGATCGTCGTCCAGCCTTGGACGACGCCGAAGGTCCCGATGCCGACGATCGCGGCCTGGGCGAGGGTGGGCAGGAGGATGAGGACGCTCCAGAACCACGAGTCGAGCTTCGCCTTGCGCACCTCGAGGCCCTGGAACTTCCGCGCCAGGACGGAGAAGCGCTCGGCGGCCCACGGGGAGCGGCCGAAGGACTTGAGGATCCGGATGCCCTGGATCGACTCCTCGACATCGGTCGTGATCTCGCCGACGGCGTCCTGGGACTGCCGCGAAGTCTCCCGATACCGCCGTTCGAACATCGCCACGGCGATGATCGTCGGCACCGCCATGACGAGCATGATGAGGCCGAAGACCGGTTGGAGGACGGTGAGCATGATCGTGCCGACGATGATGACGATCGGAGTTGCCAGGAGGAACGGCAGTCCGAAGGCGAAGAACCGCCGCAGCTGCGAGAGGTCGTTCGTCGCGCGCGAGAGCAGCTGTCCCGACTCCCACGAGTCGTGGATCGCCACCGAGGTGTACTGGAGCCGGTCGAAGAGGCGCGCACGCCAGCGGATCTCCCACGCCGAGACCACCGGTGCGACGATCATCCGCCGCGCCCACAGGGCGACCGCCTCGGCGATGCCGATGCCGAGGACCCCGAGCACGGGCAGCCACAGGCCTGAGAGATCACCCGAGGTGATGGGGCCGTCGATGATGTACCCGGTGATGACCGGGACGATGAGCTGGATGCCGTTCGCGAGCAGGGTGAGGACGAGAACGACGATGTAGATGCCGATCCGCGCGCGCAGATCGGGCCAGAAGCGTAGAAGGGGGCGCACGAACATCAAGCCTAGTCCGCGGTTACTCCCGCGTCCATGGTGCTCTGAAGTGGAGTTTCGCCGATCGGCGGGGAGAACGGTCCTTGCCTCGCCGAGGCGGTCGATCTCATCCATCAAGCATCGTTGATCCCGAATTGCGAGACGATCGTTTCTGCCGTTTGACACTCCCGGTGGGGCGGTGAACCATTGAGGCATGACTCACCTTCTCGTCGTCGTCATTAGCCAGCGCGCGGATCATCCGTAGCCTGTCAGTACGACACGTTCCGCGCGCCCCTACCGAAACCGGAGGGGCTTTTTCATGCAGGGACGAAACGCGAGCGGGTCAACCCAGGAAGGATACGACACGATGGCAGCCACGCCCTCGGCTCAGAAGGCGGCCGCCGGGACTGCGCAGAGCGCACCCCCGGTGACCGCGACCCCGACCAGCATCCGGCGATCCTCGGCGCCGGAGGTCCTCACCGGCGCGCAGGCGATCGTCCGCAGCCTTGAGCGCCTCGGCGTCGACACCGTCTTCGGGCTTCCCGGCGGCACCATCCTTCCGACCTACGACCCGCTGCTCGAGACCGACAAGATCCGCCACATCCTCGTCCGCCACGAACAGGGCGCCGGCCACGCCGCCGAAGGGTACGCGGCGGCCTCGGGTCGCCTCGGCGTGTGCATCGCGACCTCGGGACCGGGGGCGACGAACCTCATCACCGCGCTCGCCGACGCCCACATGGACTCCGTGCCGCTGCTCGCCATCACCGGCCAGCAGAGCTCGAAGCTGCTCGGCACCGACGCCTTCCAGGAGGCCGACATCGTCGGGATGACGATGCCGGTGACGAAGCACAGCTTCCTCGTCACGAAGGCCGAGGACATCCCCTCCGCGATCCTCAACGCCGCGCACATCGCCACGACCGGTCGCCCCGGACCCGTCCTCGTCGACATCACGAAGGACGCGCAGACCGGTGAGGCCCCCTTCGTCTGGCCCGAGGAGCCGCAGCTGCCCGGCTACCGGCCCATCCTCAAACCCCACGCCAAGCAGATCCGCGAGGCCGCGCGGCTCATCGGCGAGGCGCAGCGTCCCGTGTTCTACATCGGCGGCGGCGTCATCCGCTCCGAGGCGGAGAAGGAGCTGCTCAAACTCGCCGAGGCGACGAACATCCCCGTCGTCACCACGCTCATGGCCCGCGGCGCCTTCCCCGACTCGCACCCGCTCCACCTCGGAATGCCGGGCATGCACGGCAGCGTGCCGGCCGTCGCGGCCTTCCAGAAGGCCGACCTGCTCATCGCCATCGGCGCCCGCTTCGATGACCGGGTGACCGGCAACCTCGATTCGTTCGCCCCCGACGCCCAGGTCATCCACGCCGACATCGACCCCGCCGAGATCGGGAAGAACCGCGCGGTCGAGGTCGCGATCGTCGGCGACGCCCGCGAAGTGCTCTCGGAGATCCTCACCGAGCTGCGCGGCAAGTTCCCCGAAGCCCTCGAGCGCCAGCGCGAGCCGTGGTGGCGGTTCCTCCGGCGCCTCAAGCAGACGTACCCGCGCGGGTACTCCTCCCACGGCGAGCTCTGCGATCCGCAGTACGTCATCTCCCGCATCTCCGCCCTCACCGGCCCCGAGGCGGTGTACGCGGCAGGCGTGGGCCAGCACCAGATGTGGGCGGCCCAGTTCGTCGACTTCGAACGCCCCCGCTCGTGGCTCAACTCCGGCGGCCTCGGCACGATGGGCTACTCCGTGCCCGCCGCGATGGGCGCGAAGGCCGCCGAACCCGACCGCGTCGTCTGGGCGATCGACGGGGACGGCTGCTTCCAGATGACGAACCAGGAGCTCGCGACCTGCGCGCTCAACGACATCCCCATCAAGGTCGCGATCATCAACAACTCCTCCCTCGGCATGGTGCGGCAGTGGCAGACGCTCTTCTACGACGGCCGCTACTCGAACACTGACCTCAACACCGGGCACGAGACGATTCGGATCCCCGACTTCGTCAAGCTCGCCGAGGCCTACGGCTGCTTCGCGCTGCGCGTCGACAGCAACGACGAGGTCGACGCGGCGATCGAGAAGGCTCTCGAGATCAACGACCGGCCCGTCGTCCTCGACTTCACCGTCCCGCCCGATGCCATGGTCTGGCCGATGGTCGCCGCCGGAGTCTCCAACGACGAGATCCAGTACGCCAACGGCATCCGCCCGGACTTCGAGGACGAGGGGGAGGAGCAGGCGGAAGCGGCGATCGCCGAGGCGGCCGCCGGTGAAGACGGAACCATGCGCTCCGTGGCGCAGATCGAAGGAGGCCTGGAATGAACAACCGGCACACGCTCTCAGTCCTCGTCGAGAACAAGCCCGGTGTGCTCGCGCGTCTCACCGGGCTCATCGCCCGCCGCGGCTTCAACATCCACAGCCTCGCCGTCGGCGTGACCGAACACGATGAGCTCTCGCGCATCACCGTCGTCGTCGACGTCCGCGACGTCGCCCTCGAACAGGTGACGAAGCAGCTGAACAAGCTCGTCAACGTCATCAAGATCGTCGAGCTCGAACCGGCGGCGTCGGTGCGCCGGGCCCACGTCATCTACAAGGTCAAGGCCAATGCGGCGACCAGGCCGCAGGTCGCTGCCGCCGTGGAGATGTTCCGCGCCTCGATCGTCGATGTCTCCACCGACTCGGTGAGCGTCGAGGCCACCGGTGAGCTCGACAAGGTCGAAGCCCTGCGCGAGGTCCTCGAGCCCTTCGGGATCAAGGAGATCGTCCAGTCCGGCGTCGTCGCCGTGGGACGCGGACCGAAGTCGATCACCGACCGCGCCCTGCGCAACTGACCTCGCTCTGAGGGTGGCCGACGTTCCACGCCGTGGAACACCGACCGTCTCAATGGGTGAGCAACTGTACCGAACTGTGAAACAATGGGGTGAGCACCCCGAAACTCTAAGGAGCAGCAACAATGGCAGCAGAACGCTTTTACGACGACGATGCCGACCTGTCCGTCATCCAGGGCAAGAAGGTCGCCATCATCGGCTACGGAAGTCAGGGCCACGCCCACGCACTGAGCCTGCGCGACTCCGGCGCGCAGGTCCGCGTCGGACTCAAGGAAGGCTCGTCGAGCCGGGACAAGGCCGCTGCCGAAGGGCTCGAAGTGGGCACCCCCGCCGAGGTGGCCGCCTGGGCCGATGTCATCACCATCGCCGCCCCCGACCAGGTGCAGGCGGAGATCTTCGAGAAGGAGATCAAGGACCAGCTCGCCCCGGGCAAGACGCTCGTCTTCATCCACGGCTTCAACATCCGCTTCGGCTACATCAAGGCCCCCGAGGGCGTCGACGTCGTCATGATCGCGCCCAAGGGCCCGGGCCACGTGGTCCGCCGCGAGTACGTCGACGGCCGCGGCGTGCCCGTGCTCGTCGCCGTCGAGGTCGACGCGACCGGACACGCCTGGGAGCTCGCCCTCTCCTACGCGAAGGCGATCGGCGGTCTGCGCGCCGGCGGCATCAAGACGACGTTCACCGAGGAGACCGAGACGGACCTCTTCGGCGAGCAGACCGTGCTCTGCGGCGGCGTCTCCCACCTCGTCCAGTACGGCTTCGAGGTCCTCACCGAGGCCGGCTACCAGCCGGAGATCGCGTACTTCGAGGTCCTCCACGAGCTCAAGCTCATCGTCGACCTCATGGTCGAGGGCGGCATCGCCAAGCAGCGCTGGTCGATCTCCGACACCGCCGAGTACGGCGACTACGTCTCCGGTCCCCGGGTCATCACGCCCGAGGTCAAGGAGAACATGGAGAGCGTCCTCGTCGACATCCAGAACGGCACCTTCGCCGAGCGCTTCATGACCGACCAGAAGAACGGCGGCGAGGAGTTCAAGTCGCTGCGCGCCAAGGAGGAGAAGCACCCGATCGAGGCCACCGGCCGGGAGCTGCGGAAGATGTTCGCCTGGCTCAAGGACACCGACGACGACTACACCGAGGGCACTGCCGCTCGCTGAGAGTGACGAGTGCGAGAAGGCGCCGCCGGAGGGATTCCGGCGGCGCCTTCGTCGTCGTGGCGGGTTCTACGCGGCGAGGCGGGCGGCGCGCCTGGCCGCCTGGATGCGCGGATCGGGCACGGGCGCGGATTCGATGAGGCGGCGCGTGTAGGCCTCGCCCGGATCCGTGAGCACCTGAAGGCTCGGGCCCTGCTCGACGATGCGACCGTCCTTGAGGACGACGACGTGACTGGCGAGCTGTTCGACGACGGCGAGATCGTGGCTGATGAACAGGCACGCGAAGTCCAGCGACGCATGGAGCTCACCGAGGAGGGCGAGCACCCCGCGCTGCACGGAGACGTCGAGCGCCGAGGTCGGTTCGTCGGCGATGAGCAGCTTCGGGCGCAGCGCGAGGGCACGGGCGATCGCCACGCGCTGCCGCTGTCCGCCGGAGAGCTCGTGCGGGAAACGGGCGGCGAAGTCGGTCGGCAGCTGGACGTCGGCGAGCAGCGCATCGACCCGGGCGTCGATGTCACGGCCGCTGAGATCCGTGTGCACCCTCAGGGGTTCGGCGATCTGCGACCCGACCGAGCGTCGCGGATTGAGCGAGCCCCGCGGGTCCTGGAAGACGACGCCGACCTCGGCGCGCAGCCGGCGCTGGCGGCGGTTCGGGCGGGTGGACACGCGCTCACCGGCGACGAACGCCTCGCCCGAGGTCAGCGCCTGACCACCGGTGAGGACGTTCGCGATCGTCGACTTGCCCGACCCCGACTCCCCGACGAGACCGGTGATCTGACCCGCCGGGATGACGAGGCTGACGTCGTCGAGCGCGGTGACCTGGCGGCCGGACGAACGATGGACGACGGTGGCGTCGCGAAGTTCGGCGGCGGGAACGGTGCCGGCGGGAACGGCGTCCGCGGCGGGCTCGGGGTCGTCCG
This sequence comes from Brevibacterium sp. LAARM2_SD2, assembly GCF_057364785.1. Lineage (NCBI taxonomy): Bacteria > Bacillati > Actinomycetota > Actinomycetes > Micrococcales > Brevibacteriaceae > Brevibacterium > Brevibacterium sp. LAARM2_SD2. Next base: position 52,513 of record NZ_JBNFOM010000016.1, read on the forward strand.
GGCGCGCGGCGGACGGTGTCTGCGCATCGACGACCGCGCTCAGCCTCGGCACGGCGGCGAGCAGCTGCTTCGTGTAGTCCGAGGCGGGACGGTCGAAGATGTCCTCGACGGACCCGGTCTCGACGATCCGCCCGTCCTTCATCACGGCCACCCGGTCGGCGATGTCGGCGACGACGCCCATGTCATGGGTGATGAGGAGCACGGCCTGACCGGCCTGGGCCTGGGCGACGAGGAGGTCGAGGATGCCCGTCTGCACGGTGACGTCGAGGGCCGTCGTCGGTTCGTCGGCGATGAGGACCTGCGGGGAGTTGATCGTCGCGAGCGCGATCATCGCCCGCTGCAGCTGACCGCCGGAGAGCTCATGCGGGTAGGCCTCGGCGACCGTCTCGGGATCGGGCAGGCCGACCGCGCTCAGCTGCGCGAGCACACGCTGCCCGATGTCCCCGCGCCCGGCCCCGCCCGCACCGTCGCTGCCGGCGTGGGCCCGGACCGCCTCGGCGATCTGATGGCCGACCCGGAACATCGGATTGAACGCGCTCATCGGCTCCTGGAAGACGACGCCGACCCGCTCGCCCCGGATCGGACGCAGCTCCGCGGAGTCGAGACCGACGAGCTCGATCGCCCCGGTCAGCCCCACCCCGCCTCCGGCCGGGCCGGCGGGATCCCAGAGCACCACGGATCCGGCCTGGCTCGCGCCGGGCACGAGGCCGAGCGGAGCGAGCGCGGTGACCGACTTGCCCGACCCCGATTCGCCGACGAGGGCGAGGATCGACCCGGGGACGAGGTCGAAGGACACGTCCCGGGTGACGGTGCGGGCACCGAAGGACACCGAGTAGTCGCGGTAGCTCAGGGCGGGGGTGGTCGCGCTCATCGGGTCAGCCCTTCAGCGAGGCCTTGAAGTACACGGGGTAGGCCGGGAACTCGCCGATGATGAAGTTCTCGACGTTCGAGCCGTGGAGGAACGAGTTCCGGTTGTACGTCAGCGGCACGATCGGCGCGTCCTCCATGATCCGCTTGTCGGCTTCGGCCCAGATCTTCTCGGCCGCGGCCGCATCGACAGTCCCGGTGGCCTGCTGGATGAGGTCGTCGACCTCGGGGTTCGAGTAGCGGGAGATGTTGTAGTTGCCGCCGCCGATCTGCGAGGAGTCGAAGAGCGGCTGGATGTTGCCGAACGGCGACGGGTAGTCCGGCTGCCATGAGGTCAGTGCGAGGTCGTAGTCGCCCTCGTCGTTCGTCGCATCGGCGGAGAAGGTGTTCGTGTCGACGGACCTGATCTCGACGGTGATGTCGACCCGGGCCAGTGCCTGCTGGATCGCCTCGGCCTGGGCGACGTCGGTGGCGGAGTTCTTCGTCAGCAGCGTCAGCGGGCCGAGGTCGGCACCGGACTCGGCGAGGAGGGACTTCGCCTTCTCGACGTCACCCTCGGGACCGGCAGGGTAGAGGTCGTAGTCGACGCGACCGGGAATGCCGGGGGTGATGAGCGTCGTCGCATAGTCACCGGAGATCTCACCGCCGCCGGCGATCCGGTACGTGTTCTTGTCGACGGCGTAGTTGATCGCCTGCCGCACCTTGAGGTCCTTGAGCCCTTCCCGCTCGGTGTTCATCGCGAGGTAGGACAGGGCGCCGGGCCCCGAGGTGACGAGCCTCGACTGCGCGTTCGGGTCGTTCTGGACCTGCGCGAGCTGCGAGGCGGGGACGAAGCTCGCGGAGAACCCGTTCTTCGCGTCCCCGGAGTCGGAGATGAGCGCCTGCGAGGTCACCGAGGCGTCCTGGCCGAGCTTGAACACGACCTGGTCGGGGCCGGCCGTGCGGACCGGATCGGTCTCCTCATTCCACTGGTCGTTGCGAGTGAGCACCGCCTCGGCGCCGGACTGGTTCGACTCGACCTTGTACGGACCCGAGGCGACGGGATCGAGGCCGTACGTGCCGGGGTCGTCGCTGCCCTCGGGCACGGGGGAGAAGGCGGGCATCGAGACGATCCACGGGAAGTCGCCGAACGTCGAGTTGAGGCGGAAGACGATCGTCTTCTCATCCGGTGTCTCGATCGAGGCGAGGTCGTCCCCGGTGAACGGGCCGGCGTAGTCGTCGCCGCCCTCGATGAGGCCCTTGTGGTAGCTCAGGCCGCCTGAGAGCTCGGTCGAGAACGACCGCTCGATGCCGTACTTGATGTCGGCGGTCGTGATCGGGTCGCCGTTCTCGAACTTCAGCCCGTCCTTGAGGGTGAACGTCCACGTCCTGCCGTCGTCGCTGACCGTGCCCGTGTCCGTGGCGAGGTCGGGCACGACCTCGCCCGGCTGGTCGGGCTGGATGTCCCACGTCGTGAGCCGGCGGTGGACGAGGGAGAGCGAGGTGATCGCGAGCCCCTGGCTCTTGCCGGGGTCGAAGTCGATGTCGGGGTCCTCGGAGAAGATGTTGAGGGTCCCGCCCTTCTGCGTCTCGCCGAGCGTGTTGCCCTGCGAGTCGTCGTTGAGTTCGGGATTCGCGTTGCACCCGGTGAGGACGAGCCCCAGGGCGAGGGTGGCGGCGAGGAGGCCGAAGCGCTTCATGATGGTCCTTTGCGTGAGATGAGCGGAGAGGGGGTGAGGAGGAGCCGTGGGCGGCGACAGTGCGGGATCATGCGCGTGCTCCGATCCGCGGGTCGAGGATCGAGTAGCTGAGGTCGGCGAGCAGGTTCGCGATGATGACGACGGCGGCGGCGAAGAGGGTGACGCCGACGATGACCTGGATGTCGAGGCTCGACACCGACTCGAGCAGCAGGGTGCCGACCCCGCCGAGGGCGAAGACCTTCTCCGTGATCACCGCTCCGCCCAGCAGGCCGCCGATGTCGATGGCGAACAGCGTCGTCAGCGGCACGACGAGGTTGCGCAGGCCGTGCTTGCCGACGACGACGGTCTCGCTCAGGCCCTTCGCGCGGGCCGTGCGGATGTAGTCCTGACTGAGCACGTCGAGCATCTGCCCGCGGGTGAGCCGCGCGTAGATCGCGCCGTTGGCGATCGCGAGCACGATCCACGGCAGGATGAGGTGGAAGGCCCACATTAGGGGGTTCTCCGTGAGCGGGACGTAGCCGCCGATCGGGAGGACGTTGAGGGTGAACCCGAAGAGGAGGACGCCGAGGAGGCCGAGCAGGTACGTCGGTGCGGAGATTCCCGTGATCGCCGCCCCCATGACCGCGGAGTCGGTGAACCGGCCGCGCCGGAGTGCGGCGATGAGTCCTGCCGCGATCCCGCCGATCGCCCAGAGCACCGCGGCACCGAGGGTGAGGGAGACGGTGATCGGCAGCCGCTGGAGGATGAGGTTCGTCACCGAGTCCCGCAGCCGGAACGAGTACCCGAAGCACGGGGCATTGCAGTGGATCGCCGCCGCTCCCTCGCCGAAGGTCCGCCCGCCGATGATGCCGGCGAGGAAGTCGAAGAGCTGCTTCCACCACGCCTGGTCGACGCCGAGGTAGGCCTCGACCTCGGCGAGGCGCTCGGGGGAGCAGGGTTTGCCGCACGAGAGCTGAGCGGGATTGGTCGGCATGAGGTAGAAGATCGCGAAGCACGCGGCGGCGATGATGATGAGGACGACGACGGCCCCGAGGATCCGGGACGCGGCGAACTTCACGCGGTTCACGGCTGGCCTCCTGCGCTCATCGGGTCGATCCTCGGGGTGTCGGGGCCGCGGTCAGGGGTGCGGTCGGCACTGCGCTCGGGGCCCTGTTCGGCGGTGGGGTCGAGGGCGTCGCGGAGTCCGTCGCCGAACATGTTGAACCCGAGCGTGACGAGGAAGAGCGCCATGCCGGGGAAGATGAGGTACATCGGGTCGACCTGGACCCAGGAGATCGCATCGGAGATCGACCGGCCCCACGACGGGGTGGGCGGGTTGACGCCGACGCCGAGGAAGGACAGGGCCGCCTCGGCGCCGATCTTGCCGGGAATCGACACGGTCGTGAAGACGATGATCGTCGCGGCGAGGTTCGGGAGGATCTCGCGGACGAGGATGCGCGCGCTGCTCGTGCCCTGCGCGGCGGCGGCGCGGACGAACCCGCGCTCCTTGAGCGAGAGCGTCTCGCTGCGGACGACGCGGGCGACCGGCGGCCAGCCGAAGAAGCCGATGACGAGGATGAGCAGGAGCGGGCGCGGGAAGCTTGCGGGCACGGTCGCCGAGAGCGCGATGGCGAAGATGAGGAACGGGAAGCCGAAGACGATGTCGGTGAACCGGGAGAGCAGCCGGTCGGCGAGGTGCCCGTAGAAGCCGGCGATGAGTCCGATCGCCACGCCGACGATGACGGAGACGAGCGTCGCGGCGAGTCCGATGAGCAGGGAGACCTGCGCGCCGTAGGAGACGATCGCGAAGAGATCGCGTCCGGTGCGGGGCTCGACGCCGAACCAGTGCTGAGCACTCATCCCGCCCAGCGGCCCGGCCGGGCGGTGTCGGGGGCGAGCAGCTCGGGGTTGTAGGCGTAGGGGCTGTTGCCGGTCAGGGCCGCGAACACCGGGGCGAGGACGGCGAGGAGGACGAAGAACACGACGAGCCCGAGGCCGATCATCGCTGGTCGGGAGCGCTTCAGTCGCGCCCAGACGGTGTCTGTGCGGGGCGCGCGTCCCGGCCGCTCGGGCGGGGCTGCTGTCATCGTGGTCCTTCGATTCGTGGTCGGTCGGACGGTGGGCTCGGTCGCGTCCGGGATCGCCGAACTGCTCAACAATTATGCGCCTGATCGTCGTCTGAGCAAACTCATGAAGTTCCGTGACAGTAGCGCAGTTTCCTCCGTTCGTCACCAGGGGCCCCGGTGCTAGAGTCGCAGGCAGGGAACCCTGGCCGACTCGAGGAAGACGACACCGTGACGAACTACCGATTCGAGAGCTTCACTCCCGCCTTCGACGAGTCCACGGGGGAGCCGGATGCCAGGACGAAGGGCTACTTCGCGTCGACGAGCGTGGGGTTCCACGACTCCCGGTCGACCGATGCGGCGCTCAAGGCCCGTGTGCAGCGGGCGATCGACGACGATCGTCGTCTCACCGCGGTCTACGCCGATAACGAATACGACTATGCGCTCGACGCCGACATCCCCGTCGCGACCTTCGCGTGGTTCGAGAAGCTCGTCAACGTCGGTGCCGGGCGGCTCGTGCCTGCGCACCTCATCACGTGGGTGACCGTGCGGCCCACCCATCGCCGCCGGGGCCTGCTCCGGTCGATGATCACCACCGACCTCGCCGAGGCGAAGGCCGCCGGCTACCCGTTCGCGGCGCTGACCGCGACCGAGGGCGGGATCTACTCCCGCTACGGCTTCGGCGTGGCGACGTGGTCGCATGCGATCGAGGTCGACACCTCGCCGGGCTTCCAGATGATCCGCGAACCCGACCGGCGGGTGGAGATGTGTCTGCCGAGCGTGCTGCGCGAACTCGCGCCGAAGATCTACGGCGAGTTCATGAAGACCTCGCCGGGGGCGATGGAGCGGCAGCAGACCTACGTCGAACGGGCCACCGGCGCGCTCAACACCGAGACCGGAGAGGCCGATCGCGGAGTCCGCGCCGCCCTGCACTTCGGGGAGGACGGCGAACCCGACGGCTACGTCTCCTACAAGTTCGCGGGCTGGTCGACGACCCCGCCGACGATCGAGCTCATCGACTTCGTCGCCGTCACCGACGCCGCGTACGCCTCCCTGTGGTCCTTCCTCGCCGCGATTGACCTCTCGACGCGGGTGAAGTTCGGCGAATCCGCCGAGGACTCGCCGCTGCCGTGGCTGCTCACGGACTCCCGCCGCGTGAAGACGACGTCGACGGAGGACAACATCTGGATCCGGATCCTCGACGTCAGGGCCGCCCTCGAGGCCCGCGCATGGTTCGTGCCCGGCACTCTCGTCCTCGACATCGACGATCCGCAGGAGCTCACCGGGGGACGCTTCCGCGTCACCTCCGACGGGCAGAGCGCCGTCGTCGAACCGGTCTCGGAGGCGACGCCGGCCGACCTCAGCCTCGGCATCGCCGAACTCGGCTCCCTCTACTTCGGCGGGGCGGACCCGGTCATCCTCGTCCGCGCCGGTCGCATCGAGGAGAACGTGCCGGGAGCCGCCGTCCAGGCGAAGTCGATGTTCGGTCTCGAGCGGATGCCGTACTCGCCGAACGGATTCTGACGCTGAGGCGCCTCGAGGTGCTCCAGGTGTCCAGGGTGCTCGGGGCGCGGACGGTGTTCCCAGATCCTGAGACTTTGTGAAGGTATTCACGCAGTCTCATATGATGAGCCCGTCCCGGTTCCCTGAAGGAGTAACTCAGTGCCCAAGCCCATCGTGCTCATCGCCGAAAACCTGTCACCGGCCACCATCGACGCACTCGGAGGCGACTTCGAGATCCGTCACACCGACGGCGCTGACCGCTCCCGCCTGCTCACCGACATCGTCGACGCCGATGCGATTCTCGTCCGCTCGGCCACCCAGGTCGACGCCGAGGCGATCGCCGCGGCCGCGCACCTCAAGGTCATCGCCCGCGCCGGCGTCGGCCTCGACAATGTCGACGTCCCGGCCGCCACCTCGGCGGGTGTCATGGTCGTCAACGCCCCGACGTCGAACATCATCTCCGCCGCCGAGCTGACGATGGCCCACATCCTCGCCTCGGCCCGGTACTTCGGCGCCGGCAACACCTCGCTCAAGGCGGGGGAGTGGAAGCGCTCGAAGTTCACCGGCGTCGAACTCTACGAGAAGACGCTCGGCATCATCGGCCTCGGCCGCATCGGCGGTCTCGTCGCCGAACGCGCGAAGGCCTTCGGGATGCGCCTCGTCGGCTACGACCCCTACATCACGCAGGCGCGCGCGCGCAGATGGGCGTCGAGGTCGTCGACCTGCCGGGGCTGCTCGCGGTCTCCGACTTCGTCACCGTCCACATGCCCAAGACGCCCGAGACGATCGGGATGATCAGCACCGAGCAGTTCGCGCTCGCGAAGCCGGGCGCCCGCTTCGTCAACGTCGCCCGCGGCGGCATCATCGATGAGGAGGCGCTCGCCGAGGCGGTCGCCGCGGGCACCGTGGGAGGCGCCGGCATCGACGTGTGGAACGTCGAACCGCCCGAGCCGTCCGCGCTCATGGACCTCGACGCCGTCAACGTCACGCCCCACCTCGGCGCGTCGACGGTCGAGGCCCAGGAGAAGGCCGGGGTCGCGGTCGCGAAGTCCGTGCGCAAGGCGCTCGCCGGTGAGCTCGTCCCCGACGCCGTCAACGTCGCAGGCGGGGCGATCCACGAGGACGTCCGTCCCGGGATCCCGCTCGCCGAGCGCCTCGGCCGGGTCGTCAACGCCCTCGCCGAATCCTCGGTCACGCACTTCAAGGTCGAGGTCAACGGCGAGATCGCCGACAAGGACGTCTCCGTCCTCAAGCTCTCGGCGCTCAAGGGCCTGTTCAAGGACGTCGTCTCCGACCAGGTCTCCTACGTCAACGCCCCGCTGCTTGCCGAGGAGCGGGGGATCGGGGTCGAGCTGACGACCGATCCGTACTGCGAATCGTTCCGCAACATCACCCGCCTGACCGCGACGACCGGGGACGGACAGCGGATCACCGTCGCCGGCACCGTGACGGGTCCGAAGCTCGTGCAGAAGCTCACCGAGGTCGACGGCTTCGATCTCGAGATCGAGCTCACCGACAACCTCCTCATCTTCCGCTACGAGGATCGTCCGGGCATCATCGGTCAGCTCGGGCTCGCGCTCGGCGCCAACGAGATCAACATCGCCGGCATGCAGGTCTCACCGTCGTCGGAGGACAACGAGGCGCTCTCGGTCATGGCCGTCGATTCGGCGGTGCCCGAGGAGGTCGTGCGGGCCGTCGCCGGCGCAGTCAACGCCTCGGCGTTCTCCGCGGTCTCGCTCGACGAGGACTGAGCGGACCCGACGCAGACCACACTCGGTGCCCCGTATCCGCGCAGGCGGGTGCGGGGCACCGCTATGATGGTCAGCGCACATCGAAACCCTCGGTGACTGCATCGACCATCGCCGGTCCCGCGCTGGTCGTCCTCGGGTGGCCTGCGTCGGGCCGGTTCCACTCCCATGAAGGAACCCGATGACCAACTCCCCCCAGTCCCCTCTGCCCGCTCCCGGGCAGGACACCCACCAGGCCCCGGTGGCCGGCACGGCCGCTGCCGGCAGCCTCGGCGATCTCGCGCTGCCGCTGCGCGGTGCCCGTCCGAAGCAGGCGGTCTCCCGCTTCCTCAAGAAGTACTCCGTGTTCTCCGGCCGTGCCTCCCGCAGCGAGTTCTGGTGGGTCTACCTGTTCGTCGCCATCGCCATGGCGATCCCGTATGCGCTCATCATCATCGGCATGTCGATCGGCCTCGCGTGGGCGGCCGCGAACCCCAAGATCACCGAGTTCGGGGTCGATCAGACCACCGGTGAGGCGATCACCCTCGAACAGTCCCCGGGCATCATGAACCACGCGCCGGCTGCGACACTCATCTGGCTCGGTCTCGCGCTCCTCGTCGTCGTCTTCCTCGCCGTCATCGTGCCGATGCTCGCGCTCATGGTCCGCCGTCTCCACGACGTCAACATGCCCGGAGCGCTCCTCTTCATCGCGCTCGTCCCGTTCGCCGGGCCGCTCATCGTCCTCGTCTTCATGCTGCTCGAGGCCAAGCCCGAAGGCGCGCGCTTCGACGCCGTCGGCGCGCACTGAGGCCGACTCGCCGGTCAGGGCGAGTCCGTGATCGGCGCGGCCGCAGCGTCCGGATTGCCCGCGGCGGCCACCTCGGCGAGCGCGCGCTGGAGGACCTGCAGGTCCTCGAGCGTCTCGACCGCGATGATCCGCCCCCACCGCAGGGTGAGGAACTGGAACATCGTGTTCTCGTAGCGGCCGCCGCCGGGCAGTGAGCCCGAGACGCGGGTGCGCACGGCGATCCGCGTGTGCCACGGTCCGCCGTCGACGATGACGTCGTCGACGGCGAACCGGGCGTCGGGCAGGATGCTCGTCACCCGCTCCCACCAGCGGATCATCGCCTCCCGGGTGGTGCGCCGACCGCCGAGCGCATGGTCGCCGTGGAAGACGTCGACGAAGCGCGGGGCGAGGCTGTCGACCATGGGCATGACCTGACCGCGGCTGATCTGGTCGAAGACCGCGCGGATGCGGGCCCTGACGATGCGCTTGTACATGGGAACCCCTCACCGGCGACCAGGGGTCGTCCGCATCGATTAACGTTACTATTGGTTACACTATGAGCCGAACCGGTCGCCCGCGCAAGAGCGCAACGGAATCCGAGATCGTCAGCGCCCTCACCGATCTCGTCATCGAACGCGGCTACGCGTCCGTCACCGTCGATCTCGTCGTCGAGCGGGCGGGCACGAACAAGCCCGCCTTCTATCGCCGGTTCCGCAATCTCGCCGAGGTGGTGCCGCTCGTGCCCACCGCCCGCCACGGCACGGACACCGACATCGACACCGGCAGCCTCGCAGGCGACCTCACGGAGGTGCAGGCTCGGCAGCAGCGGCTCTTCACCGACCCCGTCGTCACCCGCGGCTTCGCCGGATGGGCCGCTGACATCGCCGGCGATGTGTCCGGCGCGGCGGCGTTCTTCGACTCCTACCTCTCACCGAGGCGGCAATTCACGCGAGTCATCCTCGCCCGGGCCGTCGACCGCGGAGAGATCGCCCCCGGTGCCGACCCCGACTGGCTCGCCGATCTCCTCACCGGGCCGCTCCTCATGCGCTTGGTCCTCCCGGGCCTGCCGCCGATCGACGACCGCCTCGTCGCGCAGACGGTCAGCGCCGCCCTCGACGTGCTCGGCGCTGCCGGGGCGGGGCGGACGGAGAGGGGCTAGCGGAGAGGGCCTAACGGAGCAGCAGCGGTGAGCGGGTGCGCAGACCGATCCACGTCCACAGGGCATCGGCGAGGATCGCGGCGGTGAGCCCGACGAGGACGCCGGCGATCGTGTCGGTGAGCCAGTGGACCTGGAGTGCGGTGCGCGACCACATCATCGCGAGCACCCAGCCTGCCGCGAGCAGCAGCGACCAGTGGAAGCGGAGCCGCAGGGGATCGGCACGGGTGCTCGTCGCCGCCCGCGTGACGATGAGCGCGAGCCCGAAGGCCAGCGCCGCCGCGCCCATCGAGTGACCGGACGGATAGGAGTAGCCCAGCGACGAGTAGAGCTGATCGCCCGGGCGGGCCCGTTCGACGAGCAGCTTGATGAGCTCGGAGAGGCCGACGCCGAGCAGCATCGTCGTGACGATGACGACAGCGGCACGGAACCGGCGCAGCAGGATGAAGATCGCGGCAGCCAGCGCGGTGCACATCATCGCCCCGTTGCCGCCGCCCACCTCGGCGAGGGTGACCGCGACCCAGTACGGCACCGAATCGAGCGGCACCTTGACGAGGTGGGCCCACCACACATCGAGCGGGGTCGGCCCGGTGTGGGTCAGGCGCAGCCAGAGGCCGAACGCGCCGACGAGGAGCATGGCCGGCAGCACCGACCACAGCGCCCACCGCGGTGTGGGGGCGACTGCGGACGGTGCTGGGAGGGCAGACGGGGGTTCGGGGCCGGTTGCCCGGCCCCGGGCGCATCGGCGCTGATCAGGCGTTCCAGAGACCGTAGGTGTCGGCGAGCGACGCGATCTTCTTCGCGCGCGCCAGACGCGGCAGGTACGAGCCGTCGGTGATCTCCGTGCCGCCTTCGGCCGCCGCGAGCATCTGGCGGGCCCACGTGCGCTCGTCCTCGCTCGGGCTCATCGCCTCGTTGAGGGCGTTGACCTGGTCGATGTTGAGGACGAGCTTGCCCGTCATGCCCATGTTGTGGGTGACGTCGGCGTCCTCACGCACCTGCTCATCGCTGGCGTCGGCGGCCGAGGGGCCGTCGATCGCGCCGGGCAGCCCGCCCATGCGCGAGGCGATGGTCAGGCGCGACCGGGCGTACGCGAGGGCCATCGGATCACCGGAGAATCCGGTGTCCTTGCGGAAGTCGTTCGTGCCGAAGGCGAGGCGGAAGGTGCCGGGCGCCTCGGCGATCTTCGTCGCGTTCTCGACGCCGCGGGCGGATTCGAGGAGCGCGAGCACGGGCAGGCCGGCCTTCGCGCGCATCGCGGTGTAGGAGACCTGCTCGGGGCGCTCGGTCTCCGGCAGCATGACCCCGCGCAGACCGGGCAGCATGGCGACGGCCGCGAGGTCGTCGTCCCAGAACTCCGACTCCATCTTGTTGATCCGCACCCACGCCGACATGCCGGACTCGAGGGCGCGGACGACGTTGTCGCGGGCCTCGAGCTTCTTGTCCTCGGCCACCGAGGCCTCGAGGTCGAAGATGACAGAATCGGCCTCGGACGCCTGCGCGGGTGCGAACAGAGCCTCCTTCGCCGCATTGACGAGCAGCCACGAGCGGGACAGCTTGGCGGGGAGGGAGGCGGCGCGACGATTGCGGATCGTTTCTGTCAAGGATCGACTTTCTCTCGGAAGCGGTGAGTCGGCGAGTCTGCGGCCGCGGTCGAGTCGCGACGGCTGACCACCATTTTCGTCGGTCGACCAAGGATTTTGTAGCCGCAGACGAAGATTGAGACGTGAAATTGTCCACGTTCGGACCTGTGGGAGGATCGGGAGGCGCCGAGGCGATCTGTTCACATAGTGATATGGGCTGGTTGCATGATGAGATGGGCTCTAGTCTGGCGGGCATGAAGACGTACTCCATAGCGGTCATGCCCGGCGACGGAATCGGCACCGAGGTCGTGCCGGAAGGGCTCAAGGTCCTCCAGCGCGCGATCGAGCTCTCCGGGGAGCCGGTCGCCCTCGAGCTCACCGACTACGAGGTCGGGGCCAAGCGCTGGCACGAGACGGGCGAGACGCTCACCGATGACGAACTCGCGGCCCTGCGCAACCACGATGCGATCTTCTTCGGCGCGTGCGGCGACCCGAGCGTGCCCTCGGGAGTCCTCGAGCGCGGGGTCATCCTCAAGATGCGCTTCGGGCTCGGCCACGCCGTCAACCTCCGTCCCGCGAAGCTCTTCGCCGGCGTCGAGAGTCCCCTCGCCGCCCGTCCCGCGATCGACTTCGTCGTCGTCCGCGAGGGCACGGAGGGCTCGTACACCGGCATGGGCGGCTCCGTGCGCACGGACACCCCGCACGAGGTCGCGACCGAGGTGTCGGTCAACACGTGGTACGGCGTCGAGCGGGCCGTGCGCGATGCCTTCGAGCGGGCGCAGGCCCGGCGGAAGAAGCTCACCTACGTCCACAAGCACAACGTCATGGTCCATGCCGGGCACCTGTGGCGCCGTGTCGTCGAGAAGGTCGGCGAGGAGTTCCCCGAGGTGGCCGTCAACTACGAGCACACCGACGCGTGCACGATCTACATGGTCACCGACCCCGAGCGCTACGACGTCATCGTCACCGACAACCTCTTCGGTGACATCCTCACCGACCTCGCCGCCGCGGTGACCGGGGGCATCGGCCTGGCCGCCTCGGGCAACCTCAACGTCGAGGGCACCGCGCCGAGCCTCTTCGAACCGATCCACGGTTCGGCGCCGGACATCGCCGGCAAGCAGATCGCCGACCCCACCGCGTCGATCCTCTCGGGTGCGCTCATGGCCTCCCACCTCGGACTCGACTCCGTGGCCGCCGCGATCGAGACGGCCGTCGAAGCCGATCTCGCCGAGCGCGACGGCACCCCGCGGACCACCGCCGAGGTGGGTGACGCGATCGCCGCCCGACTGGGGTGAACCGGGCGGCCGGGCCCGCGGGATGGATCGTTCGGGCCCGCCGGGACGGGCCCCGGGCGCCCGCCGGGGACACAGGTCACCTCGTCGCGGAGGGACGCCCCGCCTCGGCGCGGTGGGAGTCGACCCCCGATGGATGACCGGGTCGTCGGATGGACTACCCTGAGACGTGTTACGCCTCACAACTGGGAAAGAAGCTCTGATGACTGAATTCGCCGTCCTCAAGAACATCCAGCCGCAGCCTGAGCTGGTGCGCGAGGACATCAAGAAGGATCCCGGGTTCGGGCAGTACTTCACCGACCACATGGCCCACATCCGGTACACGAACGAGGACGGGTGGCAGGCCCACCAGGTCGAACCCTACGGTCCGATCGTCCTCGACCCGGCGGCCGCGGTCTTCCACTACGCGCAGGAGATCTTCGAGGGCCTCAAGGCCTACCGTCACGCGGACGGCTCGGTGTGGACGTTCCGCCCGGATCGCAATGCCGTGCGCATCAACCGCTCCGCCGAGCGCCTCGCGCTGCCGCAGCTGAGCGAAGAGGACTTCATCAACTCGCTCAAGGCGCTCGTGTCGACGGATGAGGCGTGGGTGCCGACGCCGGGCACCGACGGTGACGAGTCGAGCCTCTACCTGCGTCCGTTCATGATCGCCTCCGAGCGGTTCCTCGGTGTCCGGGCGAGCCACGAGGTCGACTACTACGTCATCGCCTCGCCTGCCGGCCCCTACTTCGCCGGCGGCATCAAGCCGGTGTCGATCTGGCTGTCGAAGAAGCTCAACCGCGCCGGCTCCGGCGGCACGGGCTTCGCGAAGTGCGGCGGCAACTACGCCTCGTCCCTCCTCGCCCAGCAGGAGGCGGCGGACAACGGCTGCCAGCAGGTGCTCTTCACCGATGCCGAGGAGCACAAGTACATCGACGAGCTCGGCGGCATGAACCTCATGCTCGTGACGAAGGACGGCAAGCTGCTCACCCCCGAGCTCAGCGACACGATCCTCGACGGTGTGACCCGGCGGTCCCTGCTCGACCTCGCCCCCGACCTCGGCCTCGAGCCCGTCGAGCGGCCGATCACCATCGAGGAGTGGCGTGAGGGAGCGGAGAACGGCGACATCGTCGAGGCATTCGCGTGCGGCACCGCCGCCGTCATCACGCCGATCGGCAAGCTCGTCTCCGACGAGTTCACGATCGACCACGGCGACGAGCCCGGGGAGAAGACGATGGCGCTGCGCAAGGCGCTGCTCGACATCCAGTACGGTCGCGCCGAGGACAAGAACAACTGGCTCGTGCGGCTCGCGTGAGGAGCTGAGCGCCACCTGCTCTCCGGGGGCGGATCCGGCTCGATGACCATCGTGGTCGCGAGCGGGATCCGCCTCTGTGCATATCAGGTGGGATTGGGTCCGGCACGCGTCGAGCGGGGTATCGCCCTGGCGCATATCCCGCCGCCGGCGCATGTTTTGCGCATCTGTGCGTTAAACGTTGTACTGTGTCCTCGTGACAGCCGCAGCCTCGACCTCGACGCCCACCGCCTCTGACGTCATCGCGAACCTGCCGTGGAAATGGAACACGCAGGGCGCGATCTTCCTCATCGGCGGTCTCGGCTTCATGTTCGACGCCTGGGACGTCGCCCTCAACGGATTCCTCATCCCCCTGCTCAGCGAGCATTGGGACCTGAGCGTCGGCGAGGCGGCATGGATCGCCACGGCCAACCTCATCGGCATGGCCCTCGGTGCCTTCGTCTGGGGCGGCATCGCCGATGTCATCGGCCGCAAGAAGGCATTCACGCTCACGCTCCTCGTCTTCTCGATCTTCACCGTCGCCGGAGCATTCGCGCCCGAGTTCGGGTGGTTCATCGCGTTCCGGTTCCTCGCCGGGTTCGGGCTCGGCGGATGCATCCCCGTCGACTACGCACTCGTCGGCGAGTTCACTCCGAGCAGGCACCGCGGACGCGTCCTCACCGCGATGGACGGCTGGTGGCCGATCGGCGCCTCACTGTGCGCGTTCGTCTCCGCGTGGCTGCTGACCATGGGCGATTGGCGGCTCATCATGCTCGTCATGATCATTCCCGCCCTGCTCACGGTCGCCGTGCGGTTCGGAATCCCCGAATCACCTCTCTATCTCGCCTCAGTCGGGCGCACAGCCGAGGCCGACGCCATCATCGCCAGGCTCGTCGAGCGCACGGGAGCGAACGTCACGACCTGGACGCACGACGTGCCAGCCGCGGTCTCCGCCCGCGACGGCCACGACAGCCTCGGCGAGGGGACCGGGCACCGCACCCAAGCTGATCGCACCCGGACTGACCACACCCGGACTGACGCTGCCGTTCTGCGGGAGGACGCGGCGATCACGCAGGGCAACTCCGCGGGCAGGCAGGGGGATCCTGCGGTCACCCCGGGTGACTCCTCGGGCATGGAAGGGAACTCCGCGGGTCTCATCACCTCCGTCAGTGGTCAGCTGCGGGCTGCCAGCGGTCAGCTCGTTCAGCTGTGGCAGTACTCGGCGAAGACGACGCTGGTGTCGTGGGCGCTCTTCGTCTCCGTCCTCCTTGTCTACTACGCGGCACTGACATGGCTGCCGGGGATCCTCAAGAAGCAGGGACTCGGCGACCAGGCGGCCTTCCTCGTCACCGGTGCGATGACCGCTGTCGGCATCCTCGGTGTCGTCGTCTCTGCGCTCGTCGTCGAGCGGCTCGGGCGCAAACTGGTGCTCGGGGTGACGGCGATCGTCTCGGCAGGTCTCCTCGTGTGCGTGGCCGTCTTCATCGAGGCCTCCGGATCGGAGCTGAGCTTCGCGGCGAAGGCGAGCATCATCGGCTTCGGATTCGTCATCCAGATCGCCATCCCGACGCTCTACACTTACGTCTCCGAGCTCTATCCGACCCGGCTGCGCGGCTCCGGCTTCGGCTGGGCGTCAGCGGCGTCGCGGATCGCCACCGGCATCGCCCCTCTGGTCTTCGGAGCGTTCATGTGGCCTGTGCTCGGTCTCGTCACGACGTTCGCCCTCACCGGGGTGCTCGTTGTCGCCGCCGTTGTGCTCATGGGGTTCCTCGCGCGGGAGACGACGGGGGAGAAGCTCGTCTGAGCCGGGCGTGACTGCCGATTCTGCGGTTGCTCCGGCGCGCCCTTGATTGCTGATGCTGCGACGCGACCGCGACTGTCGGTGCCGCGGCGACTCGGGTGAGAGGGGTGCCGGGCGTCCGACGCCCTGTCGCCCACTCCGTCGTCAGCGGACTGACCTGCGGTGACAGTGTTCGACGGGGTCGTGTCAGGACCGACCTCTAGGGTTGTGTCATGGAGTCGGAGACCGTTTCAGACGTCATCGCGGACATCGTCCGCTGGCGCGAAGCGCTGTCCGCCCTGCCTCCGGCGACGACCGAGCGTGAGGCGATCGAGCGGATCACCGCGCTCGAGGAGCTGACCTCGGCCGCCGCTGCCGCTCAGGCACGCGAGGCCCTCACCTTCGACATGCACCGCCGCAACCGGGAGGCCGAGGACGGTGTGCCCAGCGCACGGCAGGGCAGGGGAGTGGGCGCGGAGATCGGTCTCGCCCGCAAGGTGTCGCGTGCGCGCGGCAGCAAACTCATCGGATTCGCTCGCACCCTGCTCATGGACCTGCCGCACACGTACGCGGCCCTGTCGCAGGGAGAGATCTCGGAGGAGAAGGCTCAAGCCGTCGCGCGGGAGTCCTCCTGGCTGCCACGGGAGAAGAAGCAGGAGCTCGATGAGCAGATGGCCGATCGTCTCGCCGAGGTGGGGGTGGGGCGCCTCAGCAGCGAAGTGCGGATGCTGGCACAGAAGCTCGACCAGGTCGCGGCCGTCGACCACCTCGATCACTGCACGACCGAACGCCGCGTCACCGTCCGACCGGCTCCGGGCAACATGGCCTACCTCACCGCATTCCTGCCGATGCAGCAGGCTGTCGCCGCATTCGCGAATCTCTCGACATCGGCGGCAGCGCGAGTGGGAACCGGTGCATCCGGTGGCAGCACGCAGAGCCAGACGATGGCGGACCTGCTCGTCGAGCGCGTGACCGGGCAGGAGAGCGCCGATGCGGTCCCGCTCGACGTGCTCGTCGTGATGAACGACGAGACGATGTTCGACGCCGGCGACGACCCGGCGTGGCTGCCGGGATTCGGCCCGATTCCGGCCGGTGCGGCACGGTCGCTCATCGCCGAGAACGACGCGGGCGTGTTCCTGCGCAGGCTCTACACTCGGCCCGCCGATGGTCAGCTGGTCGCCATGGATTCGAAGCGCCGGGAGTTCGGGGGCCTGCTGCGCCAGATGGTCCTCGTCCGCGATGACGTGTGCCGGACTCCGTGGTGCGACGCCCTGATCAAACATGCCGACCATGCCACGCCTGTCGCTGATGGCGGAGCCACCACCTGGGACAACGCTTCAGGATTGTGCGCCGCCTGCAATTACACGAAGGAGCTCGCGGGGTGGAGGCACCGAGCCACCGCCGACGAACTCATCGTCACGACGCCGACCGGCCACCGATACACAGTGAGAACCCGCCCGATCGACGGTCGAAGATCGAGCGTCGGACGACAACCGAATGCCCGCGACCCGGGCGGCGAGAGAGAAGCAGGCGAGGCAGAAGCGCGTGGGAGTGAACTCGTCACGTCAGAGGTCTCGGAAGAGGCGAACTCACATGTCATCTGGCAGATCATCGAAGCATTTCCGGTGTCGCCGGAGTCCAGATGGCGCATCACCGGCGAGTTCACCGCGGCACTGACTCGAGGGGACCGGTCTGTCGTGACTCCGCACGATCGAGAACAGTCACCGGGTGGTCAATGCGGGACGTCGGGTCGGCGACGGCGGAGAGCGCCGCGAGCGAGTCGGCGGCCGGGGGAGAGCACGGTCGAGTCTCGGCTGGCCAGAGAGGTCGAGGCACGGACAGGTGCCTGATGACGCGCGGCTGTCGACCGGCAGCCCGATGTCGACCGGCAGCCCGATGTCGACCGGCAGCCCGATGTCAACCGGCAACCCGAAGTCGAATCGCAGCTCCCTGACGATTCTCTCGCCAGACTGCGACATCAGTTTGCCTGGTGTTCAGTGCAATGACTACTCAAGTCGTTAAGGTTGTAGTATGAACGACCTTCCCGGGACCGGGGCACCGACGGCCGCGGACGCAACACTGCCTGTCGAACTCGTGTGGGGGCTTCCCGGCGGCCTCGGCGACACGTGGGAGCCGGTGGCATCGGCCGCCGGCGTGCACGGTGTGCTTCCGCCCCCGGACGAAGTCGGCGAACTCTACGGCGCCGCCGCCGCAGAACCGCCGCTCAACGAGGATCCGAAGTACGCGGCGCACTTCGCGAAGGTCTACGACGCCTCGGTGCGCAAGGGCCAGGTCCTCACCGCCCTCGTTCGCTCGGCCGGCGACGGCAGACTCCGCGCGATCGCCTACGGCCACTTCTGGGCATGGCAGGAGCAGAACTACGAATGGGCCTACGAACTCCGCGACCGCCTCGGCGACGCCGCCCCGACGCTCGAATGGACATTCGCACTCAACCTCCTCGCCCGCGACCCTCGCCTGCGGGCCTCCGGCCTCGGGCGCATCACCCTCGTGACCTGGCTGAGCGCGATCGCCGGCTACGGCTGCTGGCTGCAGACCGATGACATCGACAGCCCCGCGCGCCGCCTCTACGAAAGTCTCGGCTTCACCGCGCTCGGGCACGGACCCCAGGCCCCCAACGGTCGCCCCGGCCTCGTCTTGCACCGCCCACCGCTGTGACCCCGCCGCTGTGACCCATACCACTTCGAGAGACGCGATCTGAGTCGAAAGTCACTCGGCTGAGCTGGCAGGATGGAAGCATGAACAGTGCTTCGCCGGAATCCAGTGTCCAGTCTCCCGAACCCGACGATGAGAACCTCTGGCTCGAGGCCATCGACGGCGATGAACAGCTCGCCTGGGTCCGCGACCAGAACGCTGCCACCCTCGAACACTTCCGCGACGGACTCTTCGACCAGATGTCCGACGAGATCCTCACGGCTCTCGACTCCGACGACCGAATCCCCATGGTCACCAAACGCGGCGACCACTACGTCAACTTCTGGCGCGACAAGGACCACCCGAAGGGCATCTGGCGCCGCACCACCTGGGACAGCTATGCCTCCGAGGACCCGGAGTGGGACGTCCTCCTCGACGTCGACGAACTCGCCCGCACCGAAGACACTCCATGGGTCTGGGCCGGTGCCTCGGTGCTGCGCCCCGACCACACTCGGGCCCTCGTGTCGCTCTCGCCCGACGGCGGCGACGCCCACCGGGTGCGCGAGTTCGACCTCGTGACGAAGACCTTCGTCGCCGACGGCTTCGACATCCCCGCCGCGAAGACCCGTTTCGCGTGGCTCGACGCCGACACGATCCTCGTGGCCACGGACACCGGACCCGACTCGCTGACCACCTCGTCCTACCCCCGCCAGGCTCGCGCCCTGCGCCGCGGGCAGGCGATCGCCGAGGCCCCCATCGTCGCCGAAGTGCCCCGCGACCACGTCGCGATCTTCGTCGGCAGCGACGTCGGCGCCCCGCAGCAGCGGACCCGCGACCGCGCCGTCGTCATCGACGCCATCGACTTCTTCAACTCGACGGCCAGCTTCATCGACCTCGACGACATCAGGGCCGACGGCGGCAGCCTGCCGGCGACCGCCTCGGCGTGGGAGGACGCCTGGATCAGCGTCGACGTTCCGACCGACGTCTCCGTCGGCGTCGACGACGACCACGTGCTCTTCCGGCCGCAGACGGCCTGGGATGCCGGGGACGTCGTCGTTCCCGCCGGCGGCCTCGCCGTCGCCCCCACCGCCGAGGTCAAGGCGGGCACGATCCGACCTCGCGTCATCTTCGCGCCCGACGACCACACCGCCCTGGGATCCTGGGCGAAGACCCGTGACTTCCTCGTCCTCGAACTCCTCCGCGACGTCCAGTCCGAACTCCTCGTCCTCGACCCCGCCGCCGACTTCGCGTCGACGCCGCTGCCGGGAGTGCCCGCGAACCACATGGTCAGCCTCAGCCCCGTCGACCCCGACGACGACGCGACGGCCAACGACTTCTGGCTCGTCAGCACCGGGTTCCTCACCCCGTCGACCCTGTCCTACGGCAGCCTCGGCGGCGCCCGCGACGCGGCAAGCACCAACCCTGACCCGGCAGGCACCGACCGCGACGCGGCAGGCACCGACGGCGCGGACACCGCCGTCATCAAATCCTCGCCCGCGCTCTTCCCCGCCACCGGATTCAGCGTCGAACAGCACTTCGCGACGAGCGCCGACGGGACCCGGATCCCGTACTTCCAGATCGCCGAGGAGGGACTCACCCTCGACGGCGCCAACCCGACCCTCCTCGACGGCTACGGCGGATTCGAAGTCAGCCGCACCCCCGTCTACTCGCCGATCGTCGGCCTCGGCTGGCTGTCGCGGGAGACGACGGGCGACTCGTCGCTGCCGGCGGGCAGGAAGGGCGTCTACGTGCTGGCCAACATCCGCGGCGGCGGAGAGTACGGTCCGGTGTGGCACACCTCGGCGATGCGGGAGAACCGGATGCGCGCCTACGAGGACTTCTCCGCCGTCGCCCGCGACCTCATCGACCGCGGCGTCACCCGCCCGGCGAACCTCGGCTGCGCCGGGGGATCGAACGGCGGCCTCCTCGTCGGGAACATGCTCACGCAGTACCCGGAGCTCTTCGGCGCCGTCTCCTGCGGCGTGCCGCTGCTCGACATGCGCCGCTACACGAAGCTGAGCGCCGGCTACTCGTGGAAGGCCGAATACGGTGACCCCGACGTGCCGGAGGACTGGGAGTTCATCCGCACCTTCTCGCCGTACCACCTCCTCGCCGCCGACGTCGACTATCCGCCGGTCCTCTTCTGGACGGCCACCTCGGATGACCGGGTCGGACCCGTCCAGGCGCGGAAGATGGCCGCCCGCATGCAGGCGATGGACATCCCCGACGTCTGGTTCTTCGAGGACACCGAGGGCGGGCATGCGGCGGCCTCGGACAACAAGCAGGCGGCGTTCGTCCGGGCGCTGAGCTACCGCTTCCTCTGGAGGTCCCTGACCGGACAGTGACCGAGTGACCGGACTGGCCGCCTCACGTGGGGCGGCGTAGCGTGGAACCATGACGAATGAGACCCAGCAGTTCCACGCCGAATACAAGGTGATCGGCGGCAAACTCGTCGTCGCCGACGTCGAGACCGACGGGCAGGTCATCACCGGCCTGCAGATCTCCGGCGACTTCTTCCTCGAACCCGAGGACGCCTACTTCGATCTCGCTCCCGCGCTCATCGGGGCAAGCGTCACCGCCGACAACACGCAGCTGCGCGACCGCCTCGACGCGGCCCTGGCTGCGTACGGGTCCGAACTCGCGATGCACGGCTTCTCCACCGCCGATGTCGCCACCGTCGTGCGCCGCGCCCTCGGCTCGGCCGCGAACTTCACCGACTTCGACTGGCAGCTCATCCGCGGCGACGTCCTGCCCACGCGAGTCAACGTCGCCCTCGACCAGGTCCTCCTCGAAGAGGTCTCCGCCGGTCGCCGGGCGCCGACCCTGCGGTTCTGGGAATGGGACGACACCGCCACCGTCATCGGCGCCTTCCAGTCCTACGCCAACGAGATCCGGCCGGCAGGCGTCGAGAAGTACGGTGTCGAGGTCGTGCGCCGGATCTCCGGCGGCGGGGCGATGTTCATGGAAGGCGGCAACTGCATCACCTACTCGATGTTCGTGCCGCCCTCGCTCGTCGCCGGTCTCGACTACCAGGAGTCCTACGTCTTCCTCGACCAGTGGGTGCTCGCGGCCCTGCAGGGTCTCGGCGTCGACGCGTTCTACAAGCCCATCAACGACATCTCCTCGACGGCCGGGAAGATCGGCGGTGCCGCGCAGAAGCGCCTGCGCGACGGCACGCTGCTCCACCACGCGACGATGAGCTACGACATCGACGCGGACAAGATGGTCGAGATCCTGCGCATCGGCGAGGCGAAGCTCTCGGACAAGGGCGTGGCGAGTGCGAAGAAGCGCGTCGACCCGCTGCGCAGCCAGACGGGGGAGTCCCGCGAGGCCATCATCGACACGATGGCCCGGACCTTCATCGACCGCTACGGCGCCACCGAGGACACGTACACCGAGGCGGAGCTGACCCGCGCGCGCGAGCTCGTCACCGAGAAGTTCGGCACCGAGGCATGGACGCACCGGGTCCCGTGAGCATGCCCGGCACGATCGTCGCCCTCGGCGGGGGCGGGTTCTCGATGTCCGAGACCGGGGAATCGGCGATCGACGACTGGCTGCTCGCGCGGGCCGGGGCGAACCGGCCAGGCCGCCTGCCCGCCGTCTGCTTCATCCCCACCGCCGCCGGCGACAGCCGTGACTACTGTGAGCGCTTCGAGGCGGCCTTCGCAGGCCGGGCGCGCACCCGCGTGCTCTCCCTGTTCGGGCAGAACCCATGGGACTACGCGCACCCGGAGATGCTGCTCGACATGGATCTCGTCTACGTCGGCGGGGGATCGACGGTCAACCTGCTCGCCCTGTGGCGGCGCCACGGCGTCGACACCGTGCTGCGCAGAGCCGCGGCCGACGGTACGATCCTCGCCGGCATCAGTGCGGGCGCGAACTGCTGGTTCGAGGGCTCCTCGACGGACTCGTTCGGTCCGCTCGCCCCGCTGCGCGACGGCCTCGGGTTCCTCGCCGGCAGCGCCTGCCCGCACTTCCACGGAGAGGAGGGCCGCGCCGACTCCTTCCGCACCTGGATCGGCGAAGGTGCACTGCCGGGGCCGGGGTACGGCATCGACGACGGCACGGCACTCGTCTTCGAGGACGGAACGCTCACCTCGGCGCTCACCGAGGAACCGGGCGCCGGAGCCCTCCTCATCGACCGCGCCTCCGAAACCCCCGTGGCGACGACCCGGCTGGGCGGGCCGACATGATCCGGCGGAAGCTCTCACCCGAAGAGCGCTGGGAGCGCAGCCAGCGGCGGGAGGCGATCGCCCTCATCGTCGTTTCGGGAGTCTTCGTCCTCTTCGGCGGAATCCTGGCCCTGACCGGCGAGGTCGTCGCGATCCTCGTCATCCTCTTCTTCTCCGGCTGCCTGCTCGCCGGCATCATGCGCCTGCCGCGGGTGAGTGCGCGCACCGCTCTGCTGGCCTGCATTCTCGGGTGCTTCGGCTTCGCGGCCGCGTGCGCCGGGATCCTCATCCTCGCCCTGACCGGAGTGCCGTTCGATTCCGCGTACCTCTCCCAGCGAACCCTCGCGCTTATCGCCGCGGTCGGCGTCGTGTTCTTCGGCGGGGGCGGCATCCTGCTGGCCGTCCTCGCCTGGCGGAACCGCTCCGGACCGAACGCATCACCGCCTCGGTGACTCTGTAGGATTGTGGCGAACGTCGTCCTCAACCTCCAAGGAGCACCATGCGCCAGGTCGAACCGTCCGTTGAACTGCTCGCCAAGCCCAGCATCGATTGGGAGGCGATGAGGACCTACCTCGACGACGTCGGCGGCTCCTCATGGGCGGATCGGGTCGAAGCCGCCGAGTCCCCGGACGCCGAGGATCTCCTCGAGTTCTCCGGCCGCATGTGCTACCGCTCGTGGGAGCCGGGACTCAACCCCAACGTCTCGCGGGTGCGCACGGATTCGGCCTCGTACCTCGGCAACGTCATCTCCTCCCAGCACGGATCGGTCCTCGAGCACGCGAACTTCACGTTCGTCCTCCACAACGTCTCGCGCGTGCTCACCCACGAGCTCATCCGCCACCGCGCCGGATCCGCGTTCTCGCAGGAGTCGCTGCGCTACGTCCGCCTCGCCGACATTCCGTTCTGGTTCCCCGACTGGGCGCGTGAGGACCCCGAGCTCATGGAGCGCTCCCTCCAGGTGCTCGACACCCTCGAGGAGCACCAGAAGTGGATGGCCGAGCACTTCGGCCTCGACGAGGAGGGCACGAAGTTCGCGCACAAGAAGCACATGACGTCGTTCATGCGCCGCTTCGCGCCCGAGGGCCTGGCCACCGGCATCGTCTACACCGCGAACCTCCGCTCCCTGCGCCACGTCATCGAGATGCGCACCGCGAAGGGCGCCGAGGAGGAGATCCGCCTCGTCTTCAACAGGATCGGTGAGATCATGCAGGCCGAGGCCCCCGCGATCTTCGCCGACTACGAGATCGTCGACGGGGAATGGATCCCCGGGACCCGCAAGGCCTGAGAACCCCGCACCCACCGCCACAGAGGAGAGGCACCGTTATGGCTGACATCTTCAACGCCGAACTCAGCCCCGGCAAGCTCGAGGTCATCACGACCTGGGTGGCCGCGCAGGACTGGGCGGCCGACCTCGATCTCGAGCGGCAGCCGCTGGAGCAGGTCACGTCCTACCGCCTCGACGACCCTGCCGGTGAGGTCGGGCTCGAGGTCCACATTGTCGCCAGCGGCGCGCGCACGTTCCAGGTGCCGCTGACGTATCGCGGGGCGCCTCTCGACGGCGCCGAGGAGGCCCTCATCACGACGATGGACCACTCCGTGCTCGGCACCCGCTGGGTCTACGCGGGCATGGGCGACCCCCTGTTCCGGCGGCGGCTCGATGCGACGATCGCCACCGCGGGCACCGGAGCCAAGCAGTACCTCGTCGACGACGAGGGCAACCGCGTCGAGGAGATCACCGAGGTGGCCCATGTCCACGGCACCGGCCCGCTCGTCGGCGCCGGCGACGTCGATCTCATCACCGAACTCACCCTCGACTCACCGCTCGAGGGCACCGAGTCCGGCCTCCTCCTCGGCCGCTGGCCCGGTCAGGAGCACTCGGTCGTCCTCGCGGTCATGGAGTGACTCGCGGTCATGGAGTGAGCTGAATTCAGTCCGCTCAGCGGCAGCGCCTGAGGTCGATGATCGTCATCCCGGCGCTCTGCCGGCTCGGATCATCCATGTCGAGCATCGCCTGGGGTGCCTCGTCGAGGCCGATGACGTCGGCGACGAGATCCTGCGGCCGCAGATCGCCGGCGGTCACGAGGTCGACGAGCTCGGGATACTCGGCGGCGGCCATGCCGTGGGACCCGAGGATGCTGAGTTCGCGGGCGATGACGCGCGGCACATCGACGACGGGCTCACCGTCGAGCAGCCCGATCTGCACATGCCTGCCCAGCGGTGCCAGGGAGGCGATCGCCGAGGTGATCGTGTCCTGCCGCCCCAGGGCATCGACGGTCACCGCGACCCCGTCCGGGCAGTCGTCGGCGAACTGCGCGACCACCTCGGCGGCAAGCTCATGCGGGCCGAGATCGCCCGCATTCACCGTCCGGCTCGCCCCGAGCTCCCGCGCCCGCGCGAGCGCAGGCTGGCTGACATCGACAGCGATGACCTGCGCCCCGACCGCCCGGGCGATCATGATCGCCGAGAGTCCCACCCCGCCGCAGCCGAACACCGCGACGGTCTCGCCTGCGGTGAGCTCTGCGCGCACGCGGAGGCCGTGGAAAGCCGTGGCGAAGCGGCAGCCGAGGCCGACGACCGCGGCGGCCGGCAGCTCCTCGGGCACGGCGACGAGGTTGGCGTCGGCGTGGTGGATGACGACCTGATCGGCCCACGACCCGAAATGCGTGAAGCCCGGCTGCGTCTGATCGGGGCAGACCTGCGCCTGGCCCGAGCGGCACCACCGGCAGGTCCCGCACCCGCAGACGAAGGGCACCGTGACCCGCTGACCGATGGGGAATCCCGCGACCGCCGGTCCCGCCGAGGCGACCCGGCCGACGAGCTCATGCCCGGGCACATGGGGCAGACTCACCGTCGGATCATGACCTGACCAGGCGTGATGATCGCTGCGGCAGACCCCGGTGGCTTCGACGTCGAGGACGACGCCGTGCTCCGGGGCCACGGGCGCGGGAAGATCGCGAACCACGGGTGGCGTGGAGAACTCCTCGATGACGACGGCGCGCATATCGGTCAGCGGGGGTGGATGTCGGCGGTCGCGAGGGCATCGAGGAGGCGGCGCCGCAGCGCCTGGGCCCGGTGGGAGAACTCCTGCTGCCGGTTCATGTACTCGGCCTTGCCGGCGGCGGTCTCGATCGCGACCACGCCGTAGCCCCAGCCGCGCAGATCGTAGGGTGAGGCCTCCATGTCGAGGGTGCGGATGTCGAGCGCGAGGTCGAAGCAGTCGAGGACGAGGGGCGAGGGGGCGATCGGTCCGATCTTCATCGCCCACTTGTAGAGGTCCATGCCGGCATGGAGGCACCCCGGCTGTTCGGTCGTGACCATGCCCGCCCGGGTCGGCTGCAGCGTGTTGAGCGGTACGGCGGCCGGGGTGAAGAAGCGGAACGCATCGTGGTGGGTGCAGCGGATGCGGTGTCCTTCGACGACGGCGTCGGTCTCGGCGGGGCTGAGCCGCAGCGGCACCTGCTGGTGGCGGCGCTCCTCGTCGCTGAAGCGGTAGACCATCGCCCATTCGTGGAGACCGAAGCACCCGAAGTTCGCCTCCCGGTGGAGGTCGAGTCGAGGAGTGAGGCGATGAACCTCGCCCCGTCGCCGCGGTCGGCTCGCCAGGACTCGAGGTCGACCTCGGCGCAGGAGCCGGTGGGATCGGTGCGGTACCACCGGCGGTCGAAGCACTCGCGGTCCGCAGGGGTGTCGAGGGCGAGTCGGACGCCGACCCCCGGGTTCCACTTCGCCACCTGGCCGGGCTTGAACGGATAGTAGGTGAAGAGGAAGTCCTCGACCGGGTGCTTCTCCCCGCTCAGCCGCCGCGCCGTGTGGGCGTCGGTGCGGGAGGCGACCGCGGCCTCGTGCTCGGCACGAAGCGCCCGCCACACCGAGGCGGGCAGCAGGGTGCCGGGCAGAATCGTTCCGGGCAGGGCCGGGCCGACGGTCGAGGGCAGGGTCGAAGTCACCGTCCCATTGTCCCAGACCGCTTGGTCCCGCGCATCGCGGGCGCCGTCAGCGGATCCTCCGGCCATGGGTGCTTGGGGTAGCGGCCGCGGTTCTCGGCGCGCACGTGCGGGTAGGCGTTCGCCCAGAACGAGGCGAGGTCGCTCGTCACCGCGAGCGGTCGCCCGGCCGGTGAGAGCAGGTGGAGGACGACGGGTATCTGCCCCTCGACCACCCGGGGGACCGCGGTCCACCCGAAGACCTCCTGGAGTTTGACGGCGAGGACCGGTCCCGGTGGATGGTCGTCTCCGTCATCGGCCTCGTCCGGGTCGGGATAGTCGAGGGTGATCCGGGAACCGCTCGGCACCTCGAGCGCTGTGGGCACGAGCTCGTCGAGGCGGGACGCCTCCGGCCACGGCAGCAGGGTCCGCAGCGCGCCGATGAGGTCGACCCGGGACGGATCGGCACCCCGAGCCATCCGGTCGAGCGCGGCCGGACACCACTGCGGGAGGGTCTGCGCGAGGTGCGGCCACCGGACATCGGGCCATGGCTGTCCGAGGACTCCACGGAGCAGACCGAGGCGACCCCGCAGCTGCTCGAACGTCGCGCTCGGCCGCAGAACCTCGCGTGCC
This sequence comes from Brevibacterium sp. LAARM2_SD2, assembly GCF_057364785.1. Lineage (NCBI taxonomy): Bacteria > Bacillati > Actinomycetota > Actinomycetes > Micrococcales > Brevibacteriaceae > Brevibacterium > Brevibacterium sp. LAARM2_SD2. Next base: position 79,579 of record NZ_JBNFOM010000016.1, read on the forward strand.
CCGCGCTCCTCGACGGAGGCGGCGATCGCCTCTCGTGCGAGCTCGGGGCTCGCCGTGATCGGGGTCGACGTCAGCTCAATCGCGCCGAGGCGGGCCTGCCGGACCGCACGCACCCGCCCCTCGTCGAAGGACGCGGCCTCCGTCGTCGTCAGCAGGCCCGCGCCGGCGAGTTGCGCGGTGTCGGCGTCGACGGGCACCGCGGCCCGGATGATGGGGCGACCACCGGCGAGGCCGACCTCGGCGATCGCCAGCCATTCGCTGCCGGTCAGCGAGGAGTCACGGGGCAGGCTCGCGGCCGTGCCCGAGGCGAGGAGGTAATCGGCATGGGCGGCGCTGCGGAGTCGTGCGATCTGATGCGGGAAGGCGAGGGCGACGACGAGGCCGAGGTCAGCGGGCCGCAGGGAGCCTTGGCCCGCGCCGCTGCCCTCGCGCGCCGGAGAACCGGCGGCAGAGTCGTCGTCGGCAGAGTCGGCGGTCCCGAAGTGTGCGGCGAGCCGGGAGAACCGGTCGGTCTCGCTGCGGAAGCGCCGATCCGATCGGAGATCGCGCAGCAGCGCCGTGAGGTCGGCTCCGGGGGCGCGGCGATCGGATTCGATGACGGCGACGGCTTCGGCGGCCGCGCGGGGTCCGAGCATCGCGGCACCGTCGAGCAGTCCGCGAGCCGCCCACACCGAGGCGGGGATCCGCGCGATCGCCCGCCCGAGCTCCGTCACGGAGAGGTCAGCGACGGAGAGGTCTGAGCCGGCCGTCGAACCGTTGACCTCGACCGCCCCGAGTCCGACGAGGCTGCCCACCGCCCGCCGCAGCGCTGTCGCTGGGAGCGGGTCGGGAAGCAGGTCGAGGTCACCGCCCCACACCGCGAGGTCGAGGACGGCCCCGGTGAGGTCCGAGGTCGCGATCTCCGGAGGAGTGTGGTCGGGCAGCGCCGCCCAGTCGGCCTCGGACAGGCAGCGATAGGCGACGCCGGGACCGAGCCGTGCCGCACGGCCCGAGCGCTGCCGGCCGGAGGCCTTCGACTCCCGCGTGGTGACGAGGCCGGACATCTGACGCTTCGTGTCGAGTCGGGGTCCGCGGGCGAGTCCGGAATCGACGACGATGCTCACCCCGGGGACGGTGAGCGCTGACTCCGCCACCGAGGTGGTGACGATGATCCGGCGCTCGGCCCGGTCGACTGCGGCGGTGCCGGTGCTGCCGGCGCTGGGCGGTCGGAGGATCGCGTCCTGCTCCTTCGCCGGTGTCTGTCCGGCGAGGGTGTGGACGGTCACGGCCTCCGACCGGTCGAGGAGCGCGGTGATCCGGGCCGCTGCCTCGGTGACCTCTCGAGCGCCCGGGACGAAGACGAGGACGTCGCCCGCCTCCGTCGATCCGCCGGCACGGTCGGAGGCACCGGCACGGACGGAGGCACCGGCACAGACGGATCCACCGGCGGCGTCGACCGCCTCCACCGTCGTCCGCGCGACATGGTCGAGGAAGCCGCGGCTCACCCCGCGGGCATCGAGCGCCCGCTCCGGCGGCGGGGCCCAGACGATGTCGAGGGGATGCGGCTGTGCCGCCACGGACAGCACGGGCGCAGGGTCGGCGGACGTGCCGAGCCGCTGCGCCCACTGTGCCGCGTCGAGGGTCGCCGACATGACGACGAGACCGAGGTCCTCGCGCAGGTCGATGAGCTCCCGGCACATCGCGAACGTGAGATCCGTGTCGAGCTGGCGCTCGTGGACCTCGTCGAGGATGACGGCGGAGACCCCGGAGAGTTCGGGATCGGACAGCAGGCGGCGCAGCAGCACGCCCGTCGTGACGAACTCGATCTGCGTGCCGGCCGACACCGCCGACTCGCCGCGGACCGTGAAACCGACATCCTCGCCGAGGCGGGTCCCCGTCAGCTGGGCGAGCCGGCGCGCCGCGGCACGGGCAGCCATCCGTCGCGGCTGGGTGACGATGACGCGACCGGCCGTCCGGCCCAGGTCCCCGGTCCGGCTCAGCGACGCACGCAGGTGTTCGGCGATGAGCGGGGGCACGAGTGTCGTCTTGCCGGTTCCGGGAGGGGCCTCGACGACGAGTCGCGGATACGCCTCGGCCGGCGGCAGCTGCCCGAGGAGTGCAGAGGCGGGCAGTCCGGCGCCGATCGTCTCGAGGTCGAAGGAGTGCATGCCCCCAGTCTCTCAGGACGCAGCCGGTCTCTCAGGACTCAACAGACCTCTCAGGACCCAGCCGGCCCGATCCGTGCGAGGGCGGTGAGCGCGCGGTCGCGCACCCGCGCGGGACGCCCACCGGCCAGCGCGAGCGCGGAGGCCAGACTCGCGACCCGCTGGATGACCTGCGGGGCGATGCGGCGTCGGCGCGCATAGAGCCCGAGCGCCGCGTCCGGCGGATGGGTGTTGAGGAGGCCAGCGAGGGCAACGGCGTCGCAGATCGATTCGCAGGCCCCGCGTCCGAGGTTCGGCTGCATCGCATGCGCGGCGTCCCCGATGAGCACGGTGCGCCCGCGGACGAACGACGTCAGCGGCCGAGACACGTGGATGCCGCTGATGACCGTCTGGTCGGGCGTCGCCGCCGCGAGCACCTCGGCGACCGGGGCCGGGAAGGAGCGCGCCGCAGCGCGGAGGCGGTCGAGTCCGTCGGCGACCGAGGAGAACCGCTGCTCGGGGAACGCGGCGAACCAGTTCGTCCGCCGCCCCGAAGACGCCTCTACACCCGGCAGCGGGGTGATCCCGACGAGCATGCGCTCGCCCCAGTATTCGGTGACTCCACTTCCGGAGAGATCCGCGTCGACGACCCCGCGGATGACGGTGAGCGCAGGCTTCCGCGGACCCGAGCGCGCACCCCACACAGCAGTTCGGACCGTGCTCCGGGCACCGTCGGCCCCGACGAGGACATCGGCGTCCAGGGCCTCGGGAGCGACCGCCTCGGCGGGGGAGAGCCGGGTCGTCGCCGGTCGGGCGGCGGTGAGCACGGCATGGAGCTGCGCGCGACCGATCATCACCGCGCTGAGGCGGGGGACCCGGGCCAGTGGACGGCCGTCGGCGGTGAGGATCCGCGCCGCATCGACCCTGATGCCGGCGGCCTCGATCGCCGGTCCGAGACCGGCGGACCGCAGCGCGGCCATCGCCTGCGGGAACAGCGCGAACGCCGTATCGAGGACGGAGGCGGCCGGGTCGCGTTCGTGGACGGTGACCGACCAGTCGGGTCGGTCGAGGGTCGCGGCGAGCGTCGCGCCTGCGATCCCGCCGCCGATGATCCGCACCGTCGTCATGGCTTCAGGGTAGCGCGACCATCGCCGCCTCGGCGATTAGACTGGGGGCCATGCGTATTGCGAGATTTGTGCACAAGGACGAACCCGCCTACGGAGTCGTCGAAGGCGACGTTCCGCCGATCGAGGACGGGACATGGGACACCTCGGGCCTCAGCCTCGCCGTCCTCGACTCCGACCCGTTCTTCTCCCCGGCCCAGTCGACAGGTGAGCGGCTGAAGTTCGACGACGTCCGCCTCGTCTCGCCGATCCTGCCGCGCTCGAAGGTCATCGGCGTCGGCCGCAACTTCGCCGACCATGCCGCCGAGCTCGGCAACGACGTGCCCACCACACCGGTGACGTTCATCAAGCCGAATACCTCGGTCATCGGCCCCGGCGACCCCATCCGCCTGCCCGCGATCAGCGAATACGTCTCCTACGAAGGCGAACTCGCCGTCATCATCGGCCGGGTCGCCAAGGGCGTCCGGGCCGAGGACGCGATGGACCACGTCCTCGGCTTCACCGCCGCCAACGACGTCACCCTGCGCGACCTCCAGAAGTCCGACACCCAGTGGACCCGGGCGAAGGGCTTCGACACCTCGTGCCCGCTCGGACCGTGGATCGAGACCCAGCTCGACGTCGACGACGCGACCATCCGCTCGTGGGTCAACGGCGAGCTCAAGCAGGACGGCACGACCGCGGACTTCATCTTCGACATCCCCACGCTCATCGAGCACATCTCGGAGACGATGACCCTGCTGCCCGGCGACGTCATCCTCACCGGCACCCCCGCCGGAGTCGGGCGGATCGTCGCCGGAGACCGCGTCGACATCGCGATCGACGGACTCGGCGTGCTCACCAACCCCGTCATGGACGCCTGAGCCCCGCCACCGCCTCGGCGGCTCCACCATCACACCAGACCAGCACCATCACACCATCGAAGGATCGCCCGTGACCGTCAAAGTCCGCTTCTGCCCATCACCCACCGGAACCCCGCACGTCGGCATGGTTCGCACCGCGCTGTTCAACTGGGCGTACGCCAAGCACACCGGCGGCACGTTCGTCTTCCGCATCGAGGACACCGACGCCGCCCGCGACTCCGAGGAGAGCTTCGGGCAGGTCGTCGAGGCGATGAAGTGGCTCGGCCTCGACTGGGACGAGGGCATCGAGGTCGGCGGACCCGACGCCCCCTACCGCCAGTCGCAGCGCGGTGACATCTACGCAGACGTCATCGAGAAGCTCAAGGCCGCACGTCTCATCTACGAGTCGTACTCGACGAACGAGGAGGTCGAGGCCCGGCACCGGGCGGCCGGACGGGATCCCAAGCTCGGCTACGACGGCTTCGACCGCGACCTCACGGCCGACCAGATCGCCGCATTCCGCGCGGAGGGCCGCGAGCCCGTGTGGCGGGTGCGGATGCCCGATAACGACATCACGTTCACCGACCTCGTCCGCGGCGACATCACGTTCAAGGCCGGCACGATCCCCGACTTCGTCGTCGTCCGTGCGAACGGGCAGCCGCTCTACACGCTCGTCAACCCCGTCGACGATGCCCTCATGGGCATCACGCACGTGCTGCGCGGTGAGGATCTGCTCTCGTCGACGCCGCGCCAGATCGTCCTCTACGAAGCGCTCAAGGCCATCGGCATCGCCGAGGCGACCCCGCAGTTCGGTCACCTGCCCTACGTCATGGGGGAGGGGAACAAGAAGCTGTCGAAGCGCGACCCCGAGTCGAACCTCTTCCTCCACCGCGAGAACGGGTTCATCCCCGAAGGGCTCATCAACTACCTCGGGCTGCTCGGCTGGTCGATCGGACCCGACCGCGACGTCTTCACCGTCGAGGAGTTCACGCAGGCTTTCGACGTCCACGACGTCCTGCCCAATCCGGCGCGCTTCGACATCAAGAAGGCCACGGCGATCAACGCCGATCACATCCGGATGCTCGCCCCCGCCGACTTCCGTGATCGTCTCATTCCGTACCTCCAGGCCGCCGAGGTGCTTGCCGAGGAGCCGACGGACGCTCAGCTGGCGATCCTCGACGAGGCGGCGCCGCTCGTGCAGACCCGGATGAACCTCCTCGGCGAGGCGCCTGACCTGCTCGCCTTCCTCTTCACCCCCGACGACGAACTCGTCATCACCGAGGACGGCCTGAAGACCCTCAAGGACTCCGCGCCGGAGGTGCTCGCCGCCGCGCTCGAGGTCCTCGAGGGTGTCGACGACTGGACGACGGAGAACCTGCAGGCGGTGCTCGAGGCCAAGCTCGTCACGGAGATGGAGATCAAGCCGCGCTTGGCCTACGGTCCGCTGCGGGTCGCCGTCTCCGGCCGCCGCGTCTCCCCGCCGCTCTTCGAGTCGATGGAGATCCTCGGCAAGGACTCCTCGCTCGCGCGCCTGCGGGCTCTGGCGGCGCAGCTGTGAACGTCGAGGAGAGGCACCGCGGGGGACTGCACTTCCGCGATGTGACGATCACCGTCCCGCTCGACCACTTCTCCCGGCTGACGGACGCACCGGCATTGGCCGGTCACCCGGGGGTCGCCTCGGCGGAGATCGAGGTGTTCGCGCGGATCGTCGCCGACGAGGCCGAGAGCACGAAGCCCTATCTCGTCTTCCTCCAGGGTGGGCCCGGTTTCGAGGCACCCCGTCCGACGACCCCGGTGGGCGGGGGATCGTGGCTGGCCAGGGCGCTCGAGGACTTCCAGGTCGTCATGCTCGACCAGCGAGGGACGGGGAAGTCGAGCCCGATCGGCTCGGTCGACGGCGCGATCACCGGCCTCGACATGCTCAGCGGCGCTGAGCCGGAGGCGATCGCCGAGGTGCTCAGCTGCTATCGCGCGGACTCGATCGTCGAGGATGCGGAAATCCTGCGCACCGCGCTCGGCGTCGAGACGTGGTCGCTGCTCGGGCAGTCGTTCGGCGGATTCACCGCGCTGCGCTACGTCTCCGCGCACTCCGAGTCGCTCACCGAGGTGTACTTCACCGGCGGGCTGCCGGCGATCGGCGTCGACCCCGTCGACGTCTACCGCACGACGTGGGCGACGATGATCCGCAAATCCGAGGAGCACTACCGTGACTTCCCCGGCGACCGGGAGCGGATCGCGTCCCTGGCTTCCCTCGCCGCGGCCGAGGACGGTCTGGCCCTGCCCGGTGGGGCACGGGCGACGACGGAGCGGCTCCGACTTCTCGGGCACTACCTCGGCGCCTCCGACGGGCCCGAGGCCCTCCACTACCTCCTCGATCTCGACCCCGCCTCGGCGGGACTGCGGCACGATCTCGCCGGTGCCCTGCCGTTCTCGGGACGCAACCCGCTCTACGCGGTCGTCCACGAATCGTGCTGGGCCGACGGCACCGTGACGAACTGGGCGGCGAGGCGGGCGATGCCCGATTCGGTGAGTGCGGATCCGACGCTGCTCGCCGGAGAGCACGCGGGTCCGGAGTCCTTCGTCGAGGATCCCGAGCTCGCCCCGTTCGCCGAGGTCGCCGAGCTCATCGCCGCCCGCCGGTGGCCGGCGCTCTACGACGTCGAGGCCTTGAGGTCGTCCCAGGTCAGGGGAGCGGCAGCCGTCTACTTCGAGGATGCGTACGTGCCGTGTGAGTACTCGCTGGCGACCGCCGAGCTGCTCTCCGGGGTGCGTCCGTGGGTGACGAACGAGTACGAGCACAACGGTCTGCGCGCTGACGGCTACCGGGTGCTCGACCGGCTCATCACGCTCGCTCGGGAGTGATCGGCCGACCGCCTCGGCGGTGTTAAGAAGGTCACACGAAAACGGGCGCTGAGGATTTGGCTCCCAGGCGCGGGGTTGTGTAGAGTTATGACTCGTTGCCCAAGGAAATCAGCCTTGGAAAACGATGGGCTATGGTGTAATTGGCAGCACGAGTGATTCTGGTTCACTTAGTCTAGGTTCGAGTCCTGGTAGCCCAGCGGATCCGTTCGCAGGAGTCACCTTCTCGGACGTGTCTTCGGCCCCCGTCGTCTAGTGGCCTAGGACGCCGCCCTCTCAAGGCGGTAACGGCAGTTCGAATCTGCTCGGGGGTACGGTTGAGCCCCGCATCGAATTCTCGGTGCGGGGCTCACTCTATTTCCATTGTCGGATGTGCGACCGGTCAGCGGCCGATCGAGTCGGCGAGGCGCTTCGTGTGCTCGGCGGTCTTGACGCTGGCGACGATGAGCTCGAGGGCGAGGCGGACGAAGATCACCCACAGCGACGGGACGATCCAGCCGAAGAGGATCGGGGTTATAGGCCAAAAAGTGTGTCCGTGCCGGGTGTGTCACCGACGTCGTCCGCCCCATCCTGACTGGATACCGATCCCGTCTTCCCACGAGAACCCCGTGTCATAGACGGCGGGACCTAC
>NZ_JBNFOM010000017.1:0-83289 GCF_057364785.1 Brevibacterium sp. LAARM2_SD2
CGCCGGGCCGGGATTGTCGGGACCGGGGTTGCCGGGGTCGCGCGGTGCCGGCGGTTCGGCGTTCGGCCCGCCGGGATCTCCCGGGGCCGGGGGTGCCGGGGATACGCGGCTGCGCAGGAACCGGCGCCTCGTTCCGGGGTCCCTCGTCCTCGGGCCCTGCGGGGTTTCCGCGTCGGGAGACCCGGCCTCCGGCGGTGCCGCCGGTGAACGCACATCGTCACCGAGGTCGTCGTCGGTCAGGCCGGTCTCCGGCTGCACCGGAGACGACGTCGGCCCTTCGGCCTCCGGAGTGCCCCGGTTCGGGTTGAGCGCCCAGACGCCGGCGGCGATCGCCACTGTCGCGATGAGGATGCCCGCGGCGATCTTGAGGCCGAGAGCGAACCCCGAATGCGACCCGGCCGACCCGCTGCCGGAATCGGGACTGAAGAACACGGCCTCGGAGTTCTCTGCGACAGGCGCCTCCACGTCAGGTGCCTCGGCGGCCGGAGACTCAGTGCCGCCGGGTGTCTCAGTGCCGCCGGCGCCCCCAGCAATGATCTCCGGGACGGCGGGGAACTGCTCGGACTCGATGAGGGCGGCGGCGAGGACGGAGGGGGTCAGCCACGCGCCGAGCTTCGTGTTGATCTTCGTCAGCAGCACGGACTGGCGGCGACAGTAGCGGCAGTGGCGCAGGTGCGTCTCGACCGACTTGCCGCGTTTGATGCCGAGCTGATTGCGGACGTAGCGCGCGAGCTCCGAGGAGTACTCCGCACACGACGGCTTCGCCGGTTCGACGTGCTCCTGCAGGTACGCCGTCCGCAGACCCTCCCGGGCACGGTGGAGGAGCGAATGGAACGAGTTGACCGACAGTCCCAGTGCCTCCGCGGCGGCAGCGGTAGGGGTGCCGTCGATGTCGATCATTGTGATTGCCGTCTGCCACGTCGCCGGCAGAGTCCGGAAGGCGCGGCCCAGCTGGTCGCGTTCGGAGACCTCGCTCGCATGGTCCCGGCTCGTGCCGCCGGCGAGGAACGCGAGGACATCGGGTTCGACGGTCGTCGTCGCCCCCGTCATCGCGGTGAGCCGGAACGACTCCGACCGCACCGCGGTCATGAGGTAGGACTTGAAGGACTCCTGCGGGCCGGCGCCGTTGCCCCACGCGCGCCAGATCTTCGCGAACGCCTCGGCCACGGCATCCTCGGCGCGGGTGTAGTCGCCCGTCAGCCGCAGAGCGAAGTGGAGGGCCGGCAGGCGGTGGCGGGCGTAGAGCTGCGCAAACGCGCGACGGCCGGCGTCGGAATCGGGGCCGCGGTCGACGATGACGGCGCAGAGCTCCGCGTCGGCGGCCTCGCGCTCCGCGGTGTCGGGGTCGCACGTGACGGATGCGGAGGATTCTGAGTCGTGTTCGGCGTCGTGTTCGGCCGCGCGCGCCGATGATTCCGGGTCGTCGGAAGCAGGGTCGGGGATCCTGGGATCGGACATCGGTTCTCTGCCTCGGGTGGGGATCAGGGCGTCGCTGCTCACGGGGAGGACGCAGCGTCGGCGGCGGGCGCGGATAGCGGGGAAGCGCTGATTGAATATTCTAGTTTCCCCACTGCCATCCCACAATCGCCTGAACCCGATCGCCGGCAGGAGGCCAGGGATCGTCGGCAGGAGGGCAGGGATCGCCGGCAGGAGGGCAGGGATCGTCGCAAGGGACGTGACTGTGACGAAGAATTCACCCGATCTCGCGAACGAACGTCGCCTCCCGCGGGTCTACTTCAGCAGAAGGGGCCGCCACCCACGGTCGCTTCGCATCCGGCGGCGACCATCCACCGAGTCCGGATGCCCCTCGAGTCCGCGACTCATCCCCGGTGGCCCTGCAGAATCACGTGACTGCAGGGCCATCTTCGTCCCCGCCGTGCCGCGCGTCTGTTGTGTGTGTCACGATAAGACCATGTCGAAACGATTCCTCCTTCGTGATGCGCTGTCCCAGTTCCCGCCGTACAAGCCGGGCAAGCCCCCGGCGGACGCCCCGGGACTGACCCCGTACAAGCTGTCGTCGAACGAGAATCACCTCGCACCGCTGCCGGGCGTCCATGAGGCCGTCGTCGCGGCCACGCAGACTCCGGCGGCCTACCCCGATCCGAAGTCGACGGGTCTCGTCGCCGATCTCGCCGCCCACCTCGACGTCGACCCCTCCGAGGTCGTCACCGGGGCCGGGGCCTCGGAGATCCTCTCGGCCCTGACGAACATCACCCTCGAGGCCGGCACCTCCGTCGTCTACCCGTGGCCGTCGTTCGAGATGTACCCGATCCTCGCCGCCGCCCGCGGGGCGGAGAAGCGGGCGGTGCCGCTCCTGCCCGACGGTCGGCACGACTTCGCCGGGATGCTCGCGGAGATCGACGAGACGACCCGCCTCGTCCTCCTCTGCTCGCCGAACAACCCCACCGGTCCGTCCGTGCGCACCGCGGAGCTCGAGGGCTTCATGGCCGAGGTTCCCGCTGACGTCATCGTCGCCCTCGACGAGGCGTACTGGGAGTTCGCCACCGACGCCGAGGCGGTCGACGGGCTCGCGGCCTTCCGCGAGTACCCCAACCTCGTCCTCGCCCGCACGTTCTCGAAGGCGCACGGGCTCGCGGGCCTGCGCGTCGGCTATGGGGTCGCCGACCCGGAGATCGCGACCGCGCTGCGCCAGGTCGTCGCCCCGTTCAGCGTCACCGCCGCCGCCCAGGCCGCGGCCGCGGAGTCGCTGGCCCGCACCGATGAGGTCCTCGTCCGGGCCAAGGAGGTCGCGGCCACACGTGACCAGTTCGCCGCCGACCTGCGCGCCCTCGGGTTCGACGTCCCCGACGCGCAGGGCAACTACGTGTGGATCGCGCTCAGCGATGAGGACGCCGAGGCCTTCGAAGAGGCATGCGGTGCTCAGGCCGTGGCGATCCGCCGGCTGGCCGGCGGGGTGCGCGTGAGCATCGGCGCCGACGAGGCGCTCGACCGGGTGCGCGCCGTCGCCGCGGACTTCGCTGCCCGCTGATGGCCGAGCTCGCCGACCTCGCCGCGCAGCTGAGCCCCGGGGCACTCGTCACCGACCGTGATGTCGTCGACGGCTACCGCTTCGACCGGGCCCTCTTCTGTCCGGCGGGGGAGGCGCTCGCCCTCGTCCGCGCCCGCACCGTCGACGACGTCGTCGCGGTCATGCGCTTCGCCACCGCGCACCGCATCCCGGTCGTCACCCAGGGCGCGCGGACGGGACTGTCCGGCGGTGCCAACGCCGTCGACGGGGCGCTCCTGCTCAATGTGGCGGGGCTGACGGAGATCCTCGAGATCGATTCTGTCAACCAGCTCTGCCGCGTCCAGCCCGGGGTCATCAACGCTGACCTCAAGCAGGCGCTCGCCGCCGAAGGGCTAGCCTACCCGCCGGATCCCGGGTCGGTGGCGATCTCGACGATCGGCGGCAACGTCGCGACGAACGCCGGGGGCATGTGCTGCGTCAAGTACGGGGTGACGAAGGACTACGTGCGCGCGCTCACCGTCGTCCTCGCCGACGGCACGCTCACCCGGCTCGGCCGGGAGACGGCGAAGGGGGTCGCCGGCCTCGACCTCGCCGCGCTCTTCACCGGATCCGAGGGCAGCCTCGGCGTCATCGTCGAGATCACCCTCGGACTCACCCCGGCTCTGCCCGCACCGGTGACGGGGGTCGGGATCTTCCCCGACACCGAGGCGGCCGGGGCCACGGTCTCGGCGTTCATGGCGGCCGGGGCCGCACCGTCGATGCTCGAGTTCCTCGACGGGGCGACGATGGCGATGATCAACGCCTACGGCGACTTCGGTCTGCCCGCCGATGCCGGTGCGCTCCTCCTCGTCCAATCCGATGCCCCCGGCGACGACGGCCGGGCCGAGCTCGCCCGGTTCGCGGAGATCGCGACCGCGCACGGGGCCACCGAGGTCGTCGTCTCCGACGATCCCGCCGACAGCGACCTCCTCGTCGCCGCCCGGCGGGCCGTGGCGCCGGCGATGGAGCAGTACGCGACCGGGATCGGCGGCGGGGAGCTCATCGACGACGTCTGCGTGCCCCGGTCCCGCCTCGGCGAGTTCTTCCGGCGGCTGCGGCTCATCGACGAGAAGTACGACGTCGAGGTCGCCACGGCCGGTCATGCCGGGGACGGGAACATGCATCCCAGCGTCGTCTTCGACGCCCGGGACGAGGCGATGGTCGCGCAGGCGCAGGCGGCGTTCGCCGAGATCATGGAGCTCGGCCTCGACCTCGGTGGGACGATCACCGGCGAGCACGGGGTCGGCTACCTCAAACGCGAGTGGCTGGGCCAGGAGCTCGATGCGGGGGCGGCGCGGATGCACCGGGCGATCAAGGACGCGCTCGACCCGCAGGGCATCCTCAATCCGGGGAAGATGCTCTGAGCCGACGGGCAAGGACGGCGATGTCGTCCGGGGTCGTCCGGCAGCAGCCGCCGATGAGGCGGGCGCCGAGGTCGGTCCACGTCTGAACGGGCCACGCGGCCGGAGTCGCGGTGCCGGTCCTCCACGTCATCGTTGCGGCGTCGTAGGTCTCACCCGAGTTCGGGTAGGCGACGAGCGGCAGGTCGGTGGCCCGGCCGAGCGCCTTAAGCGCGGGGGCGACGAGGGACGGGCGGACGCAGTTGACGCCGAGGCCCCGGATCAGCGGGGTGCCCGCGACCGCCTCGGCGACGGTCGACAGCGGGGTGCCGTCGGGCAGGTGGGTCCCGTCATCGGAGAGGGTGACCGTGAGCCAGGCCGGCACGGCGTGGGCGTCGACGAGCTCGGCGAGGACCCGGATCTCCGGCAGGCACGGCTGCGTCTCGAGCGCGAGGAGGTCGACCCCGGAGTCGACGAGAGCTGCGATGCGGGGACGGTGGAAGGCGGCGAACTCCGCGGCGGTGAGCCGGTAGGCGCCGGTGTACTCCGAGCCGTCGCCGAGGGCGGCGCCGTACGGTCCGACCGAGCCGGCGATGAGTGCGGCACCGGCCCCGGCCTCCTTCGCCGCTGCCTCCCTGGCCGCTGCCTCCCTCGCCGCTGCCTCCCTGGCCACAGCGACGCTGTCGGTGATGAGCGCCCGCCCCGCGGCCGGTGAGAGACCGGCGCGGGCAAGACCGAGCGGGCTGATCTGATAGCTCGCGGTCGTCAGCACCCGGGCACCGGCGGCGGCGAAGGCGGCGTGCACCTCGGCGAGGATCTCCGGTCGGTCACGCACCAGCGCCGCCGACCACAGGTCGTGGTCGAGGTCGAGCCCGCGCGCCTCGAGCGCGGTGCCGAGCCCGCCGTCGAGGACGGTGGGGCGGGAGGAGGCGTCGAGGACGGCGCTGACGGTCGGAGCCATTCACCCAGTTAAACTTGGCGGGTGACCGAAATCGAATCGCCCGCAGCATCTGAGACAGCGCCCATCAACGACCGTTCGCAGTTCGGCTTCGAGGTCGGCACACGGCTCGAGACGGGCGGACGCACCGGCGTCATCACGACCCCGCACGGGCAGATCCGCACCCCCGCGTTCATCCCGGTCGGCACGAAGGCCACGGTCAAGGCCGTCAAGCCCGAGGACGTCGCGGCCCTCGGCGGGCAGGCCGTCCTCGCCAATGCCTACCATCTCTACCTCCAGCCGGGTTCGGACATCGTCGACGAAGCCGGCGGTCTCGGCCGGTTCATGAACTGGCCCGGCCCGACGTTCACGGATTCCGGCGGATTCCAGGTGATGAGCCTCGGTGCGGGGTTCAAGAAGGTCATCTCGATGGAGGTCACCGGCGAGCAGAACGACGATGCGATCGCCGTGGGCAAGGAGCGGCTGTCGAACGTCGACGACGACGGGGTGACGTTCAAGTCGCACCTCGACGGGACGATGCACCGCTTCACCCCGGAGGTCTCGATGCGCGTCCAGCATGAGCTCGGCGCCGACATCATGTTCGCCTTCGACGAGCTGACGACGCTCGTCAACACCCGCGGCTACCAGGAGACCTCGCTCGAGCGGACCCGGCTGTGGGCGATCCGCTGCATCGAGGAGCACCGGAGGCTCACCGCCGAGCGGACCCACCGGCCGTATCAGGCGCTCTTCGGGGTGCTCCAGGGGGCGCAGTACGAGGATCTGCGGCGCAAGGCCGCACGTGACCTCGGTGCGATGGACTTCGACGGGTTCGGCATCGGCGGGGCCCTGGAGAAGGAGAACCTCGGCACGATCATCCGCTGGGTGTGCGAGGAGCTGCCGGAGGACAAGCCGCGGCACCTGCTCGGCATCTCGGAGCCCGATGACCTCTTCGAAGCGATCCGCACCGGTGCGGACACCTTCGACTGCGTCTCGCCGTCACGGGTGGCGCGCAACGCCGCGATCTACACCCGCGACGGACGCTACAACCTCACAGGGGCGAAGTACCGCCGGGACTTCGGGCCGCTCGATCCCGAGTGCACGTGCTACACGTGCGAGAACTACTCCCGCGCGTATCTTCGGCATCTCTACAAGGCCAAGGAGATGCTCTTCTCGACGCTGTGCACGATCCACAACGAGCACTTCGTCGTCAGCCTCGTCGCCGAGATCCGGCAGGCGATCGAGGACGGCCGCTTCGCCGAGCTCGAGGCCGAGGTGCTCGGCCGGTACTACGCGTGACCCGGTGACGCGGGGCCCGGCTGCTCGTGGCTCTGCTGCCCGGGGCCCGGCTGCGCGGGGTCGGGTGACCCGTAGCTCGGTTCGTGGCGCTTGACGACCGTGATCACCCGGTAGGTCACCGGCAGGAGGATGACCTCGACGGCGACCTTGTAGACGAAGCCGACGACGACGTAGTTGACGAAGTCCCAGCCGGGGATGACCCCGGCGAAGGCGATCGTGCAGAAGATGAGCGTGTCGACGAACTCGCCGACGCCGGTCGAGGTGAGCAGCCGGACCCACAGCTTCGACTCGCCCATCCGCTTCTTCACCGCGACGAGGACGTAGGAGTTGAGCAGCTGGCCGACGAAGTACCCGGCGAGTGAGGCTGCGACGATGCGCGGATAGAAGCCGAGGACGGCGGCGAAGGCGTCCTGGTTCTCATAGCCGGGTCCCGGCGGGGAGATGAGGACGAGCCAGAAGACGAAGGTGGCGAGGATCTGCAGAGCGAAACCGGTGATGACGGCCTTCCGGGCGGCCCTGAAGCCGTAGACCTCGCTGATGACGTCGCCGAGGATGTAGGCGATCGGGAAGAGGAACGCCCCGCCGTCGGTGACGATGGGGCCGAAGCCGATGACCTTCGTCGCCGAGATGTTCGAGATGATGAGGACCGCGCAGAAGATCGCGAGGAAGATCGCGTAGTAGCGACCCCGGGACGAGGCGAAGGCGGCGAGGCGGTGGCTCGGCTGGTCGAGATGATCCTGCTCAGGATTCGTCTGCGACAACGTCGATCTCCTTCCCGTCGGTGAGGTCGACGAGCTGGGCGTAGGTGAGGGGCATCATCGAGTTCGGGGTGCCGGCGGCGGCCCAGAGCTCCGGGTAGCCGCGCAGTGCGACGTCGATGTACGTGGGAATCGGGGCGGGGTGGCCGACCGGGGCGACGCCGCCGATGACCTGGCCGGTGGCGGCCCGGACGAGGTCCTTGTCCGCCCGGTCGAGCGCGTCGACGCCGATGAGGCGGGCGACGTGGTCGGTGTCGACGCGGTGCGCGCCCGAGGTCATGATGAGCACCGGGTCGCCCCCGGCGGAGAAGATCAGGCTGTTGGCGATCGCCCCGACCTCGACCCCGACCTTCTCCGCCGCCGAGGCGGCCGTGGGCGTGGCCTCATCGAAGAGTCGGACACGGGGGACGATGCCGTGGGTCTCGAGGATCTCGGCGATGCGGGTGTTGTTCGCGTGGTGCTTCAGGTCGGGGGTCGCAGGGGTGTCGGCTGCGTCCGCGTTTGTGACTTTCGCGGCTGCGGCCGGGTCAGCAGCGTCCGCCTCAGAGCCGGCTGCATCCGCCTCAGTATCCTCAGCCTCCCCCTCGGCGCTTGCTGCATCGCCGGCGACCGGTTCGGCGAGTCCGCGGCGGCGCAGGAGCGGGGCGACGTCGGGGCGGACGCCGAAGAACTGCTCGATCGCCGTCATCGGGTCGACCGAGTAGCCGGGGGCGAGGATCGCCTCGCGGAACGCCTCACCGGCCTCCTGGTTGAGTCCGCCCTGGGACTCGAACCATTCGCTCACCCACGCGGCGATGACCTCGGAGTAGAGGTACGAGTAGTAGCCGGCGGCATAGCCGGAGGCGAAGATGTGGCCGAAGTACGTCGTGCGGTAGCGCGGCGGGACGAGCGGGGAGAACCCGGAGGCCGCGAGGACCTCGGATTCGAAGGAGAGGACGTCGGTGATGTGCTCACCGGCTTCGAGCGAGTGCCAGGAGAGGTCGAGCATCGCGCGGCGAGGTATTCGATCGTCGAGAACCCCTGCCCGAACGCTTCGCTGTCGATGAGGGCCTGGACGAGGTCCTGCGGCATCGGCTCGCCGGTGTCGACGTGCTTGGCGTAGTGGGGGAGGACCTGCGGGTGGAAGCGCCACATCTCGTTGAACTGCGAGGGGAACTCGACGTAGTCGCGGGGCACGGAGGTGCCGGCCGTCGACGGGTACGTCGAGTTCGCGAAGAGACCGTGGAGGACGTGGCCGAACTCGTGGAAGAGGGTCGTCAGCTCGGTGGGGGAGAGGAGCGTCGGCCGTCCGGGACCGGGCTTGGCGAGGTTGAGGGAGAGGGTGACGACCGGCAGGTGGCCGGTCAACCGGGAGGCGGGGACGAGCTGGTCCATCCAGGCGCCGCCGCGCTTCGTGTCACGGGCATAGGGGTCGATGAGGATGAGCCCGAGGGTGCGTCCGCCGAGGTCGGTGACCTCGACGCTGATGACGTCGTCGTGCCAGCCGACGGTCCCGTCGCGCCGGGCGAACGTGATGCCGTAGAGACCGGTGGCGGCGCGGAAGACGCCCTCGGTGAGCACGGAGTCGAATTCGAAGTACTGCGCGACCTCGTCGGGTCGACCCGAATTCGTCGGCCCGGTACTTCGCGAGGTAGTGCATGACGTCGGCGGGGGCCACCTCGGTGAGGCCGTAGCGCTGCCTGACCGTGTCGAGTTCCGCGCTGAGCTGGGCGTTCGCGGGGGCGATGAGGGAGGAGACGATGTCCGCGGCGGCGTCGGGACCGCCGGCGGTCTGGTTGTCGATCGCGTACGAGGAGTACGACGGGTAGCCGAGCAGCTTCGCCTGCAGGGCGCGCAGGGCGGTGATGTCGGCGACCTGGGTGCGGGTGTCCCCGTCGCCGCCGCGGGAGCCGCGGGCCATCGAGTTCGTCAGGACGTGGTCCCGGGTGGCGGGGTCGTCGAGCGACCCGAGGACGAGCTGCTGGGTGAAGTTGTTGAGTGGCAGGAGGAAGCCGTCGACCTCGCGCTCGCCGGCGCGGGCGGCGGCAGCCGCGATCTGGTCCTCGCTCAGGCCGGTGAGCTGGACGGCCTCGCCGAGGTGGACGGCGAGCTCGCGGGTGTCAGTGCCGAGCGCACGGGAAAAGGATGTCGAGAGGGCGGTGAGTTCGGCCTCGATCGTCGCCATCTGCTCGCGCTCCTCGTCGCCGAGGCGGGCCCCGGCGCGGACGAAGTTCTCGATCGTCAGCTCCTGTTGGCGCTTGTCCTCGGGGTTGAGGTCGGTGGTCGGGACCTGCTCGATGCGGTGGAAGAGGTCGACATTGAGCAGAATCGCGGTCCGGGTCGCCGACAGCCGTGCCCACACCTCGGCGACGGCGTCGGTGAGGTCGGCGGTGAGGTGGTTGGATTCGACGGTGCGGACGAGAGCGGCGAGCCGGGCCATCGGCACGGTCGCGGACTCGAAGCGGACGGTCGTCGTCGCGAACGTCGGGTCCGCCTCGTCGGCGACGATCGTGTCGACCTCGGACAGCGCGAAGGAGGCGGCCGCCTCGGCGGCGGTGAGGAGGGACTCCGCGGTCACCGCGGTGAAGTCGGGAAGTGAGAAGTCGCCTTGTGGGTCGAGGAGGGAGTCCCAGACATCGATGGCGGTGGATTCGGAACTCATCGTCGACGTTTCGCTTTCTTGATGGTCTTCTCAGGTTTCGCCTCCGATCCTAACGCGTGGCGGCGGCTGAGCGCATGGCTCCTGGCTAGACTGGGGCGCATGACCAGCGCATCCCTCCCCATCACCAGCGCCTTCCGCGTCGGGTTCACCGGCACGCTCGGCGTCGGTCTGGCCATCGCGCTCATCACCGCACTGCAGTCGGTGGGCACGGTGATCATCTACATCGGGCTGGCGCTGTTCCTCGCGCTCGGGCTCGATCCGATCGTGCAGTGGCTCGTGGCGCGCAAGCTCTCGCGGACCTTATCGGTCATCGCCGTGGTGCTCGCCTTCATCCTCGTCGTCGCCGGGATCATCCTGCTCATCGCGCCGACGCTCATCGCGCAGATCCAGCAGTTCATCGGGGATCTGCCGGGGATCATCTCCCGGCTGTCGACGACGGAGTGGGTCAACGAGCTCGAGCGGCGGTTCACCGGCTCGGTCGATCTCGACGCGATCTTCGCGAGCGTGAGCTCGTGGGTCTCCGATCCGCGCAACGTCCTGTCCGTCGGCGGCGGCGTCGTGTCCGTGGGAGCGGGGATCCTCAGCTTCCTCACCGGGGTCATCATGTCGTCATCCTCACGATCTACTTCGCCGTGACCCTGCCGACGATCAAGGCGGCGATGCTCTCGCTCGTGGCGAAGAGCTCGCGGGAGACCGTCGACTCCGTCACCGAGGAGGTCACCCGATCGATCGGACGCTACGTCCTCGGGCAGCTGTCGTTGGGTGTCATCAACGGCGTGTGCTCGGCGATCTTCCTCACGATCATCGGGCCCGCTGCCGGCGCTGCTCGCGTTCGTCGCGTTCCTCGCCTCGCTCATCCCGCTCATCGGTCCGATCTCCGGAGCGATCGTCATCACGGCGTCGTGCCTCATGGTCTCGCCCGGTCTCGGCATCGCGGCGGGCATCTACTACCTCATCTACATGCAGGTCGAGGCGTACCTGCTCAGCCCCCGCATCATGAAGGCCGCGGTCGATGTGCCCGGTGCGCTCGTCATCATCGCCGCGATCGCCGGCGGCACCCTCGGCGGTGTGCTCGGCGCGGTGGTCGCCGTGCCCGTGGCCGCGTCGTTCCTCATCGTCATCCGCAAGGTCGTCATCCCCGCCCAGGACAGGAAATAGGGGGCGGTCGTCGTCGGGTCAGGGCTTGGTGGGGGTGTCATCGTTATCCTCGCCGAGGCTGTTCCCCCGTGAGGCGAGACGCTCGATGACGAACCGGCTGAGGTAGAAGGTCGCGAAGTACGTCAGGACGATGACGAGCACGGCGAACAGAGCTTCGCCGGCACCGAATGCCGGAATCCCCGCAAACACGGCCACCGTGATGGCCAGGAGATAGGGGATGAGCCGGAGGACGGGGCTCAGTTCGCTGCTCATGACACGAGCCTAGCAACGAGGGTGGGCCAGTGGCCCACCCTCGTGCTCATCCGTCGGTGACAGACGCTCGTCAGCTCGCGGCTCGCGTGCCAGCTCTGTCAGCCTACGGCTCGCGAGTCAGCTCTTGACTGATCCGTCAGCTCGTGAAGGGCTTCGCCTCCTCGTGGAGGGCGTTGTGGAGGAAGTCGATGGCGACGGTCCTGGCGAGGTTCGCGGCCTTCGTGTCGCGCAGGCTGTCGAGGAGCAGGAAGTCGTGGACCATGCCGGCCACCCGCATCGAGGTGACGGGGACGCCGGCCTCGCGCAGCTTGTTCGCGTACTGCTCGCCCTCGTCGCGGAGCACGTCGGCCTCGTCGGTGATGACGAGGGCCTCGGGCAGTCCCTTGAGATCCTCGAGTGAGGCCTGCAGCGGTGAGGCGTACTTCTCCTTCCGCTGTGCCTCGTCGGTGGTGTAGGCGTCCCAGAACCACTTCATGCCGTCGCGGGTGAGGTAGTAGTCGTCGGCGAACTGGATGTAGGACGGGGTGTCGAAGTCGGCGTTCGTCACCGGGTAGAGCAGGGCCTGGGCCTTGAGCTCGAGGCCGCCGCGATCCTTGTTCATCAGGGCGAAGACGGCGGACATGTCACCGCCGACGGATTCGCCGGTGACGGCGATGCGCGAGGTGTCCATGCCGTGGTCGGCGCCGTTGGCGGCGACCCACTGGCCGACGGCGTAGTTCTGCTCGACCTGGGTCGGGTACTTCTTCTCCGGGGCGCGGTCGTAGACGGGGAAGACGCCGACGGCGTTCGCGCCGACGGTGAGTTCGCGGAACAGTCGGTCATGGGTCTTGTCGTCGCCGAAGACCCAGCCGGCGCCGTGGATGTAGAAGAGGACGGGGAGGTCGCCGGTCGCGCCCTTGGGGCGGATGATCCGGGTCTTGACGGTGCCCCATTCGCCGGCGTCGACGTCGACCCATTCCTCGTCGACATCCGGGCGTTCGACGCCCTCGCCGCTCTGGAGGTCGAGGAGGATCTTGCGGCCCTCCTCCGGCGGGACTTCGTAGATGCGCGGATGCGGTGCGGTCGCCTCGGCGAGGTCCTTGGCTTCGGGCTCGAGATACGGGGTGACGGGCTGGGGGATCTCGGTCATGGGAATCATGCTCCTTCGTTGTCATCAACGGCGTCGGTTCATCGTGGTCGGCGATGCCGGGTCCACGTGAACGACGGGGTCGGCGGGTGGATGCTGCAAGCCGACCTGTGCATTCAGCCTACGGAGGGGGATATCATTCCGCTATGGTCACAAACGACACGTACCAGGGAGATCGCGACAGGCGGAGTCCGGAGATCGCTGTTGTCCGCTACGGTGACTGTCAGTTGGCGGCGGTGTATGGGCTGACCGATGTGTTCCGGGTGACGAATGAGCAGCTCGAGCTGCTCGGCGGTGATGAGCGGCGCGTACGGGTCAGTCATTGGGAGTGGAACGGGGACGGGGTGACGTGCACCTTCGATTCGCATTCGGGAACGCCGCATGCTCCCACCCATGTCATCTTCCCGCCGAGTCTCGTGGCCCCGGAGCTGATGGGGGAGTCCGGGATTCTGCGCGATTGGGCGCTGGCGCAGCGGGCGGACGGGGCGGTGCTGTGCGGTCTGTGTGCGGGGGTGTTCGTGCTGGCGGAGACGGGACTCCTCGATCATCGGCGGGCGACGACGCATTGGGCGTTCGTCGATGAGTTCGCGCGGCGGTTTCCGCGCGTGCGTCTTGATGCCAGTCGGATGGTCATCGACGAAGGTGATGTCATCACGGCGGCGGGGATCATGGCGTGGCTCGATTTCGCGCTGTCGTTGGTCGAGGCACTGTTCGGGCCGAGCATGATGATCCGGACGTCGCGGTTCATGCTCGCCGATGCGCCGCGGACCGAGCAGCTGCCGTACATGGCCCAGCTGCCGTCGACGGCGCATCAGGACGAGGTGGTTCTGGTCGCGCAGGAGACGATCGATCGGGAGCTCGCGTCGTCGCTGACGCTGAGTCGGCTGGCTGCGGTCACGTCGACGCACCCGCGGACGCTGCAGCGTCGCTTCAAGACGGCGACGGGGATGACCGTGACGCAGTACGTTCAGAGGCTGAGGGTCGAGCGGGCCAATCATGCGCTTGCGACGACCGGTGACACCTTCGAGGCGATCGCGCGGTCGGTCGGCTACGACGATCCGACGACGCTGCGTCGGCTCATCCACCGCGAGACCGGTCTGACTCCGACCGGTTACCGGCAGCGTTTCGGTGCGAAGGGGATGCTGGAGGACCGAACCGACGCGCCGTAGCGGAGAGCTGGGGCCGGCCGGGTTCGGGCGAACCGCATCGGCCATGATCTGCGTCGTCGCAACGCTGCGGGACTGAGGTGGTCGATCGGTCCGGACGAGAGCAGGCTGGGACTCGAGGAGCTTCGGATTCGGGCGGATGTTCACAACAGCGGTGATCCAGAACGGCGGCGGGTCAGTACGGCGGCTATTCAGAACGACAGTGGTTCGGAATGGCAGTGGTTCAGAACGGCGGAGGCTCGCCGTTGTCCCAGACCCACTCCTGTTTCGCGGGGTCCTTCCTTTGAATCGAACTCGTGCGCTTCGTCCATCCCGGGAATCCTCTGTCAGCGGCCGGCCCCGGGCAATCCCTGGAGGTCCGCACCTCCCCGGGAGCTGGGGCAGTCGAGTCCCCCTGGGGTGGGCCGGGGTCAGGAGCTTCATGTTCGGGGTCGGGGGTGGCTGAATGGTCGGCGGTGTCGGCACGATCGGAGGTGTCTGCGTCCCCACGAGTCTCGATGAGGCGGGCGTTCTCCGCGTTGACAGGGCTGTCCCCGGGGACTGTGGACACACGTGTCCCGTGGGCGAACGTGTACTCCAACACTCCGTGGCGGTTCATCCGGACCGAGTATCTGCCGTCCGTTTTGCCCTGATGATGCTGCTCGCACATCGGGTGGAGGTTGCCGAACACCGTGAGCCCGCCTGCGGCGGGATCGTCGTGGTTGAACGGGATGATGTGGTCGATCTGGGAGGACTCGGCACGCCTGCGGCATCCGGGCATGGAACACCACTGCCATTGGGAGACCAGTGTGTTCCGGACTCCTTCGGGAATGTAGTACGACGTGGCTTTCGCATCGATCGGAGTGCCGGTGGCAGGGTCGGTGAGGATCCGCATCCACGATGAGCAGTTCCCTGCGATCATTCGGGCGGTCTCGGCGGGGACGGGTGTGCCGTCGGAGAAGGTGCCGGGCAGGTCGCAATCGCCCATGAGGCTCATGCACGGGACAGTGATCATCATGCGCGCCTGCCCTGCCAGCCAGTAGGGGGCCGTCGGGCTGACGAGGACGAGGGAGAACGCAACTCGCCCCTGCTCGTCGCACTCGATGCCGTCCAGGCGCGTCATCCGGATACCGGTCGAGGGCTTGAGCTTCCGATCGTCCGGCGTCGTCTCGTTGTGGGCGGCGGTGCCGCCTACCCCAACGTTGAGTGAGGTGGCAGGATCGCCGGAGTCGACCATTCCCTCGGTGCCGCTCATCTCCGATTCACCTGACGACCCCTCATTGTCGGCCGCAGAGACAGTGCTGGCCGCAGGATTCATGCCGTCTGCTGAGTCGATGCCGATCGCCGTGTGGATCGCGGCAGCCATGTCGTCGACTGTTTGCACGTTCTCGAGGTCGAGCGGGATGTCGCGAGTCGTCGTCGACCCCGTTTCGGTGTCCCGGGCTCGCACCTGAACGCGCAGCTGGGGAACGCTGCTGGTGAGAATGTCGAACATCAGTGCGTCGATGCCGCGCAGATCGTCGAGGCAGGCACCCTCGGGCAGTTGATCGGCGAAAGCCGCGGTGTTGCCATTCCGAATCGCCTTCGCGAATGCCTCGATGCGCAGGTAGCAGGCCTGCAGCTCGGCAGAGGATCCGGTGAGCATCATGCACGCGCTGCCGTCGGGGTTCGTCATCAGAGATACCCGTCGCCGCTCGTGCGCCGTTTGCGTACGGTCCTCGGGCGGCTGCAGGATGCCGATCTTCATGCTCAGTGACTTCTTGAAGGTCTGGATCGTGACATCCGGGCGCCGCTGGCACAGGTATTCGTCGATGACCGGCAGCAACGAGAAGTGCACGTTCTCGCACTGACGGGTCGCGGCGATGACGTGTTCGATGGTGAATTCTCCGGCCAGGCAGCGGGCATGGAACTTGGGGAGCCCGTGGATGAGCGTCATCGCGTGCGTGACGTGCGCGTACGTGCTGCCGATGGTGGTTCCGAGGATTGAGGTGAGCTCGGCGATGTCTTCGGAGTGGGAATGCATGTGGACCCAGCCGTCGAAGGTCTGCGTGGGCCGGAAACGGGGAAATCCGGGCAGCTTCGCCGAGGTGGTGCCGGGCATCCCTGCCGACGCATCCTCGGCGTCGTCGGCAGTGACCCAGTCGGCGGTACAGCCGGCGTTCTTGGCGAATCGATGCACGGTCTGGGAGAAGCTCGCGTGCTCATAGGGCCGATCGGGGTCGGGGTTGAGCAGGTTGAGGTGCGCAATGACGTCGGCGAGGAAGAGCTTCGCTGTGACCTCGAATGCCGTGATCTGGGCCCGATCGCTGGCGGTGTAGAAGGCGACGGCCTCGGCGTAAGGAGATGAGGGATCGATGTCGAGGCGTGACGGTGTGCGGCCAGGTTCGTCCGCGGAAAGAGCGGATTCGGTTGTGTCTTCCACGGCTGGTCACCTGTCTTCCCACGTCAGCGTGGCTGATGACAACAGTGTAGTTCACGTCACATCTGATGTCAATGAATATTTCGAAACTCGTTCGAACGAAGAATTCATTCATTTCGCGGTGCTCAGTGATTTTCGGTCGGTGGAAGATCGTCTCGGTTGGGTGTGATGGGGGTGCGTCCAGAGGTCGTGTGGGTCGGTCTGGGGGTGTGCGAGCGTGCTCGCCGACCCTGGGAGTGGGTCAGATTTCTGTGCGCCGAGAGGGGCACCGCGGATCGTGTGAGCATGGCCGGTGCCAGCGTCATCAGGACTGACGGTTCGAGTGACAGCCACCTCACACGCCGGTACCCTCGGGGAGAACACGACAGGGACCCGGCGAGCGGTTTCGGGAAAGCATCGGTGACGGCGCGGAACGTCGGCAGCCAGACTTCAAGAGGAGGCGCACATGCACTGTCTTCCGCGAAGTGCGCTGATTGAGCGCCTTGCGGCTGGGGGCTTTTGTTCGTACCGGATGTCCGACGGAACATCCTCATCTCGACACCGGTCGACTGGCCCAGGGATTCCGACTGCCGCGAAGAAGCCTCCGTCATGACGGGGAGTCCGTTGCCGCCGTGGCCGAGTCGCGCGCCGACGTTCGGAGGAGTTTCACTTCGTGCCGTTGACGAGCGCGACGTCGCGATGGCCATGGAACTGTCGACCGACCCGTACGTGCCGCTGACGGGATCTCTACCGCACAATGCTGCTGACGACGATGCTCGGGCATGGACGATGCGCCAACAACGGCGATATGCCGAGGGCACCGGCTTCTCGTTTGCCATCGTCAGCGTTGACAGCGGAAAGTCTGTCGGCCATTGCGGTCTTTGGCTGAGGGAGCTCGATGATGGTCGCGGTTCGGCCGGGTACGCCATCGTGCCGTCCGCTCGAGGTCGAGGTTTCGCCGCCGATGCGCTGAGCGCTCTGACATCATTCGGGTGGACTCTGCCCGAACTTCACCGCATCGCTCTCTTCATCGAACCGTGGAACCATGCGTCTGTGCGAACTGCGAAGCGAGCGGGGTATCGTCGGGAAGGACTTCTCGCGAGTCATCAGCGCATCGGCGGCGAACGCAAGGACATGCTGCTCTATGCTGCCATCAAGCCCGTTCGGGCATCGCGATCGTGAGATCAAGAACCTGCTTGGCGATCGGGAATTCATGGGTGTGACCGCGCCGAGGCGGTCGGGAATCCTTCGCTATGTGGATGGGGAACGTGGATGGGGGAACTCTGTGGAGTCGAACGACGGTGACGTGATCCGAGCAGTCGTCTTCGACGTAGGAGAGACGCTCGTCGACGAAACGAGAATGTGGACTGCTCTGGCCACGTCGGCCAATGTCCAACCTCTCACACTGTTCGCTGTATTGGGGTCGATGATCGAGCGCGGTATCGACCATCGTCGCCTCTGGAACGAGCTCGGAGTGCGAGCCCCCGATATCACGCACCGCCTGGAGCCCTCCGATCTCTACCCGGATGCGCTGCCGTGCCTGAACGCTGTGCGGAATGTCGGCTATCTCGTCGGCATCGCCGGGAACCAGCCTGCGGGTGTCTGCCGTCAATTGGAGACGCTCGGATTCGAGGCTGACTTCATCGCGTCTTCGGCGGAGTGGGGCGTGGAGAAGCCCGATGCCGAGTACTTCGACCGGATCATCGACGCGACCCGGATGCGACCTGCACAGATTCTCTACGTCGGTGACCGAGTCGACAACGACATCATCCCTGCGCATCGAGCCGGGATGGCCACGGCATTCCTCCTTCGCGGACCATGGGCGCATATTCATGTGCGGAGCCCCGAGGCGGCGCTCGCCGACCTGACCGTCAATTCGCTCGACGACCTCGAACGCGTACTGACAGACGCCGACTTCTCTCAACCTCGCTGAGGTGCACAGCTCGACGTGATCAGAACAGCGATCCACGACGTTCCGCCGGTGGACCAGCTTTCGACACTCTCTGCGATGTCGTGGACGGTGCGCGGTGGGCACAGCACCTATTGTTCGATCGGACCGGTCACCCTAGGCTGGAAGAACGTCGGTGGCGTTCTCGACTTCGAAGATCGCCGCTCGGATGACGAATGATGCAGCACGAAGGAGTGCCATGACCGATACCCCCGAACAGACGTCGACGACGCCCGAGCAGACGTCCGTTGCGGTTCTCGACTCCGCGCCCACGATCGAGGGGGAGTCGAAGTCACGGGTCGCGATGACGCAGGCCGCCGTCGACCTCCTCGGCGATTTCGTCGCCAAGCACGGCCAGCTGATGTTCCATCAGTCCGGCGGCTGCTGCGACGGATCTTCGCCGATGTGCTTCCCCGAAGGCGACTTCATCACCTCCGACGCCGACGTCCTCCTCGGCCACTTCGAGCTGCCGCTGCCCGCGCCCAACGCGAAGGGGGAGACGACCTCGGGCATCGACTTCTGGATGTCGGCCGAGCAGTTCGAGTACTGGAAGCACACCCACCTCACCGTCGACGTCGTCCCCGGCCGCGGCAGCGGATTCAGCGTCGAATCGCCGACCGGCAACCGCTTCCTCATCCGCTCGACGCTCATGGACATCGCGTGAGCTCGACACCCGACGTCTGACTCGCGCCGGCCCAGCAGCCCTGCTTCCGCGCGTAGGACTCCCGCGCCCTACTTCCCCGGCGCGATGAGCTCGGGTTCGCCGAGGGAGAGCATGAGCCGGTTCGCCCAATTGAAGAACGCCGCCCCGCCGAGCACATCGACGATCTCCGCATCATCGAGGCCCGCCTCGCGCAGCGCCCCGACGCGCTCGGGCCCGAACGCCGACGGCGTGAGGCTGAGCGCGACCGAGGCGTCGACGATGGCATCCCATACCGGATCGCCGAGGCGCGACGCCGTCCCCGTCCCCTCGTCGAGCAGCGCCTGCACGAGGTCCCGCCGCCCCGACTCCTCGGTCGCGCGGTCGGCATGGATCGACGCGCAGAACAGGCACCCGTTGAGCCGTGAGGCCGCCGTCGCCGCGAGCTCCCGCTCCGCCCGCCCGACCCCGTCGCTGACGTTGAAGAAGATGTCGAGATCCGTCAGCGTCCGCGCCCGCAGCGCCGCCGGATCCCGCGCGAGCAGACGGAAGTAGGGATTCTTCGCCCGTCCGGCCTCGATGAGGGCAGCGCGCTGAGCCTCGGTGAGATCCGCCTCGGCGACCGGCGCGATCCACGGCACCCACCCGAGCCCCGCCTGCTGGAACACCTCGGGCCGCCTCAGCTCGGGATACGTGCTCACCCGGGCGCGCGCCTCGGCGATGTCCGGGGACTCCTTCCCGGTGGCAGAGGTCCGATCAGCCGCCGAGGCGGTGGACCGATCCGGGGCCTCCGCGGGAGTCAGCGGGCGCAGCGGGACCTGCTCCTCGGCCGCCGCCGGCGCGTGAGAGAGCGCGGTCAGCCCGACGCTCAGCCGGATCTGGAAGTTAAGGAACGACACGAGCTGCGCGAGCGTGACGATCCCGTCCTCATCCCAGCCGGCCGCGAGCAGCCGCACGAGATCCTCCGGCCCGGCATCGCGGGGATGGAGCACGAGCAGGTGAGCGAACTCGAGCGCCGCCGAGGTGACCGGACCGAGCGTCTCCCGTGACTTCGCGTCGACGACGAGCTCCGGCCCGGGAACGCTCTCCGCGGCCAGGGCCGCAGAACCGTAGGACCCGAAGGGCCCTCGCACGGGACCGCTGGCATCGAGGTCGACGACGACCTCGTCGAGGAGCTCCGCCACGGCCCACGAGGCGGCCTCGTCCTCGTCGCGGAGGAGATCGCGGTAGAACTCCTCACCCGCGCTCGATCCGAGCAACCCCGCGGTGAACGCGGCGACGACGTAGCGATCGCGGTGGGAGAAGTCGCCGGGGTCCTCGGGTTCGAGGAGCGCCTCGAAGCTCAGCTGCGCATTCTCCTTCGCCTGCGCGCGGTGGTCGCGGACGAGATCGAGCGGGTCACCGGGGGCGATGCCCGCGAGCGTGTTGATGATGTCGGTCATGGCGCGACCCCTGCGGATTCTGCGATTCCCGCTGACCGTGCGCCTCCCGCAGACTCTGCGACCCCCGCGGACTGTGCGATCCCCGCAGACTCCGCCGGAGCCGCCCCGTCGACGCGCAGGCCGAGGGCGGGGGCCACCTCGGTGGCGAGCAGCTCGATCGAGCGCAGGGTGTGCGCGTTCGTCGCCGGCACCGAATGGACCTGGAAGCTGACATCCGACACCCGCCCGAGCACCCGGTCGGCCGCGAGCCGCTCGATGATCTGCTCCGGCGTGCCGAGGTAGGTGTCCGTCGCGGTGAGCAGCTCGTCGAGGTCGAGGCCCGAGGTGTCGTACCCGACGAGCCGGTCCGCCTCGGCGCGCAGTGCGGGTTCGGTGAGCGCGCGCAGACGGGGCAGGTCCTCGGCATCGGCGACGACGGCGGTCCGCGACGCGAGGATCCGCGGTGCGACACCCGCCGGCAGCGCCTCGAGGTACGTGTCGATGACGGGCAGTTGGATCTCATCGAGGCTCGCCCCGAGGTTGTCGCCGGGTCGCGGCTGCGTGCGCGAGAGCATGAGGCCGTCCCCGGCAGCTCCCGCAGCACCGGCCCCACCGGCGGAGAACGTCGCCTGCCAGAGCCGATCACCGAGGCCGCGCCGAGTCTGCGAGCCATCCGAGGCAGACCCGGCCGCCGACCCACCCGCCTCACCGGGGGCCGCCCCGCCATCCGCCGACCCAACGCTGTCCGGTCCCGGATAGAGGAGGTGACCGGTCTCGAGCGCATCACCGCGGAGCAGCGTGCGCAGGGTCGCGAGGTTGTCGGCGAAGACCTCGCGCCGCTCATCGAACGTCGTGCCGAAGGCCGGGAACGATCGGGGATTGCCGCCCGAGCCGAGGCCGATCTCCAGCCGTCCTGCGGCGAGCACGTCGACGACCGCGGCGTCCTCGGCCACGCGCACCGCGTTCTCCATCGGCAGGGTGATGATCGCCGTGCCCAACCGGATCCGTCCGTCCGCGCGGCGGCGTGGGAGAGGAAGACGAGCGGGGAGGGCAGTCCGCCCTCGGCGGCGGAGAAATGGTGCTGGGCGACCCATGCCGTGCCGAATCCGAAGCGCTCGGCCTGCTCGATCTGCTCGAGCGCGAAGCGATACCGCTGGTCAGCCGGAGCATCCTCGAGGAGGCGGGTGAAGAACCCGAGCGTCGGGCCCACCGGTGTGGTGTTCGTGGTCTCAGTCGCAGAGTTCCCAGTCGCAGAGTTCTCAGTCGCAGAGTTCTCAGTCATCGGTGTCTCAGCTTTCTGTCGGAGCGGAAGGAGTGGAGGCGGCAGGGGCTGGCAGGTCCAGCGGCCGGGGGATCGCGTCGAGGAGCGAGCGCGTGTAGGCGGTCTGCGGTCGGGTGAAGAGGTCCTCCGTCCGACCGCTCTCGACGAGGTGTCCGCGCGACATGACGGACACGGTATCAGCGATCTGGCGCACCACGGAGAGGTCGTGGGAGATGAAGACGTACGTCAGTCCCAGCTCGGTCTGCAGCTGCCCGAGGAGGTCGAGGATCTGCGCCTGCACCGTGACGTCGAGAGCGGAGACCGCCTCGTCGAGGACGACGAGCTCGGGTCCGGCGATGAGCGCACGGGCGATCGCGACGCGCTGCAGCTGCCCGCCCGAGAGCTCCCGCGGCCGCCGATCGACGAACGCCGTCGGCAGTGCGACTCGCTCGAGCATCGCGGTCACGCGCGCACCGCGCTCGGCCCGGGTTCCGATCCGGAAGTTCCGCAGCGGTTCGGTGAGGATCGCCCCGATCGACTGCTGCGGGTCGAGCGCCGAATACGGGTTCTGGTGGACGAGCTGGACGGTCCGCCGCAGGCTCCGCAGCCGCGCCCGGCGGTCCCGGCCGACGCCGAGGTCCGCGGCATCGATCTCTCCGATCCGCACCGTCCCGGCCTGCGGGGTGAGGAACCCGGCGAGCGCCCGACCCGTCGTCGTCTTCCCCGACCCCGACTCCCCGACGATGCCGTGCGTCGTCCCGCGCGCGACCGTGAGCGAGACGTCCTCGACCCCGATGACCTCGCCGAGGCGGCCGGCAGTCCCGCTCTCACCATCAGTCCCGTTCTCACCGGCAGTCCCGTTCTCACCAGGAGCGTCGTCCCCGCGGGCGTAGATCTGCGTGAGCCCCTCGACCGCGACGAAGGGGCTCTCACCAGGCTCACCAATATCGCGGGCCACCCGGTCCCGGAGCCCGGTCCGCGCGTGCAGCGCGGGGGCGTCGGCGAGGAGCCGGGCGGTGTAATCGGCCGCCGGACGGGAGAAGATGTCGGCCGCCGTCCCGGTCTCGACGACGCGGCCTGCGCGCATGACGACGACCTCGTCGGCCCGCTCACCGGCGACCGCGAGATCGTGGGTGATGAGGAGGACGCCCATGCCCGTCTCCGCGCGCAGCTCGTCGAGGAGGTCGAGGATGCGCTTCTGCACCGTGACGTCGAGAGCCGAGGTCGGCTCGTCGGCGATGAGCAGCCGGGGCCGCAGCGCGATCGCCGCCGCGATGAGCACCCGCTGGCGCATGCCCCCGGAGAGCTCGTGCGGATACTGGTCGGCGCGCATCATGGGCCGGTCGATGCCGACGCGTTCGAGGAGGTCGATGACCTGGGCGCGAGCGGCCCGGCGGTCGGCCCGCTTGTGGATGCGCAGCGCCTCGGCGACGGACGTCCCCACGGTCTGCAGCGGGTTGAGCGAGTTCCCGGGATCCTGCGGCACATACCCGATCTGCGCCCCGCGCACCCCGCGCCAGCCCTGCCGGGACAGCGTCGTGAGATCGACGTCGCCGAGGCGGATCCCTCCTGAGGTCACCCGCGCGGTCTCCGGGAGGAGGCCGAGGACGGCGTTCGCCGTCGTCGATTTGCCCGACCCGGACTCGCCGACGACCGCCGTCGTCTCACCCGGACGGACGACGAGGTCGACGTCGTCGACCGCGGGATCGGCGGAACCGCCTCGGCGGGAGTAGTCGACGGTGAGACCGCGGACGGCGAGCAGCGCAGCGGACCCGGCGGGAGCCGGCGCGGTGACAGCGGGAGCGGTCGAGAGGGTCATGAGGTGACCTTTCGCAGGGTGTTGCCGATCTGGTGGGTGGCGAGCACGACGGCCATGACGACGAGGCCGGGCAGGACCGTCAGCCACCATGCGGTGGCGACGAAGTTGCGGCCCTCGGCGATGATGAGGCCCCATTCCGGGGTCGGCGGCGGGGTGCCGTAGCCGAGGAAGCCGAGCGTCGAGATCTGGAGGATCGCCGACCCGATCTGGAGGACGGCGAGCGTGAGGACCGGGGAGATCGAGTTCGGGAGGATGTGGCGCCCGAGCACCGACCAGTACGTGCCGCCGGACCCGTAGGCCGCGGCGACGTAGTCACTCGTGTTGATCCGCACGGCCTCTGACCTCGTCAGACGCGCGAACTGCGCAATCGCGGTGACGCCGACCGCGATCGCCGCGTTGATCGTGCCGAAGCCGAGGACGATGACGATCGAGAGGCTGAGCAGGATCGCGGGGATCGAGAGGAGGACGTCGACGGCGCGCATGAGCACGTCATCGACCCAGCCGCGGCGCGTGCCGGCGATGAGCCCGATCCCGGTGCCGACGATGAGCCCGACGCCG
This sequence comes from Brevibacterium sp. LAARM2_SD2, assembly GCF_057364785.1. NCBI lineage: Bacteria > Bacillati > Actinomycetota > Actinomycetes > Micrococcales > Brevibacteriaceae > Brevibacterium > Brevibacterium sp. LAARM2_SD2. Next base: position 23,706 of record NZ_JBNFOM010000017.1, read on the forward strand.
ACGGCGACGAGGGCCGCCAGCAGCGACTGGGACGCGCCGTGGACGACCCGGGCGAAGACGTCGCGGCCCGTCTGATCGGTGCCGAACCAGTGGTCGGCGCTCGGCGCGAGAAGGGCCGCGGTGTCCCCGCCGTCATTGGGATCGTACTGCGTGAAGAGACCGGGCACGAGCGCCCAGGCGACGGCGATGAGGAGCACGAGCGCCGACACCGCGGTCGCCGGCCCGATGACCGCGCCCGCCGCCCCGAGCCGAGTGACGCTGAAGCGAGTGCCGCCGGACCGACTGCCGCGGGACCCGTCGGGGCCGGTGCCGTCACCGGTCGGTCGGTTGAGGCTCGTGCGGGTGAGACTCGAGATGAAGCTCATGGCCTCGCCTTCCTCGTCGCATGATCGTCGGTACCCCAGTCCAGCTCGACGCCGACGCTGCTCGCGCTCGCCGCCAGGGCCTGCTTCGTCCGGTCGTCGGGTGTCCGTTGTCGTGTCGCCGTCTGCGATGGTCTCCGCAGTCCCCGCGCCGAGGCGGTTCCCCGGCCGCGTCGGAGTCGGACGTCGACGACGGGGTAGAGGAGGTCGACGACGAGGTTGATGACGACATAGCCGAGCGTGGCGAGGACGACGACGGCGAGCAGGATCGGATTGTCGCGGTTCGTCACCGCCTGCGCGGTGATCTGGCCGATGCCGTTGCGGCCGAACACGGTCTCCGTGACGACGGCGCCGGCGACGAGTTCGCCGAAGATCAGGCCGACGATCGTCAGCCCCGGCAGCAGCGCGTTGCGGGCGACGGCGTGGACGAGGATCCACAGCTCGGAGGCCCCCTTCGCGGCCGTCACCTTGACGAAGCCCGCGGCCTTGACCTCGGTGATCGAGCGGATGAGGACCTGCGCGATCGGGGCCGACAGCGGGACGGCGACGGTGAGCGTGGGGAGGACGAGCGCCTCGGCGGGGCCGGGGGAGACGACGGAGACGAAGCCGAGCTGGAACGAGAACACCTGGATGAGGAGGATCCCGAGCCAGAACACGGGGATCGAGATGAAGAGGCTCGGCACGGAGTCGAGGACCCGGCGCACCCACGCCCGCGGGCCGGTCGTCGGGCCGAAGGTCGCGAACACCGCGATGAGCACGCCGAGGACGACCGCGGTGAGGAAACCGGAGACCGCGAGTGCGAGCGTCGAGGGCAGGGCGGCGGCGACGATCGTCGACACGGCGGCTCCCGTCTGCACGGAGAACCCGAAGTTCCCGGTGAGGAACCCGCCGAGCGTGATGAGGTAGCGGGTGAGCAGCGGTTCGTCCGCGCCGGTCTCCGCGCGGATCGCCGCGACCTGGTCGGCCGAGAGTCCGAGCGCGGGATCGGCGAAGCGGGCGGTCACCCCGTCCCCGGGGATGACGGAGAGGAGGACGAACGCCGCGGTGAAGGCGAGCAGCAGGACGAGGAGAGCCTGTCCGAGCCGCAGCCAGAGGTATCTCAGGTCGATCATCATCAGCTCGCAATCCAGGTGCTGTAGAAGTCGGGGCGGCCCACGGGTTCGGTGGCGAAACCATGGACGCGGCGGCGGAAGGCGAAGACCTGCGGCTCCTCGAAGAACGGGAGGACGTAGGCCTGGTCGACGAGGTAGGACTGGACCGCCTCGGCGGCGGCCTGGCGACGCGCCGTCGCCGGTTCGGAGGCCAGGGCGTCGAGGAGACGGTCGATCTCCGGGTCGACGGTGTCGTCCGCGGCGTCGTCGCGGCCGGCGGCGTTGAGGAAGACGTCCCGGTTGACCGAGGCGTAGTTCGACCGCAGGTTGTCGTAGTCGGCCCGGGCGACCATCGAGTGGTAGATCTGGATCGAGTCGAGGTCGAGGGCGTCGAGCGTCTGCTTCGCCTGGTCGCCGGGGTTGATCGACAGGCGCACCCCGACGCGGCGCAGCTGCTGCTGGACGAGCGTCTGCACCTCGTTCGACCGCGGCTGCGGCAGTGCCGTGTTGACGGTGAGCGCGAGGACCTGTCCGTCCTTGACGCGGTACCCGCCGGCCCCGCGTTCGGCCCAGCCCGCCTCGTCGAGGAGGCGGTTCGCCGCGGCGGGGTCGTAGACCCAGGCCCCGGTCTGGTCCGTGTAGCCCATCGCGCCCTGCGCGAGCAGCCCCGTGGCGAGCGGGTAGTTCGGGGTGAAGAGCTTGTCGACGATCTCCTGGCGGTCGATCGCCGAGATGAGGGCCCGGCGGACGCGGATGTCGGCGAGCAGGGGGTGGCGGAAGCGGAAGTTGATGCTGTTGTTGATCCCGTTCGTCGCCTTCGCATAGAGGCGCAGCCCCTGCTCGGACACGCGCGGCTCGTCGGGGGCCTGGACGTCGCGGACGCCGTCGGCCTGGCCGGAGAGCACTGCGCCGATGCGCACCGAGTACTCGCTGTTGACGAGGTAGTCGATGCCGTCGAGGTACGGCCGTCCCTGATGCTTCAGGTGCGGCGGCGCCCAGTCGTAGTCCTCCCGGGCGCGGATCGAGAGCTTCGTCCCGATCGTCTCGGCGGTGATGCGGAAGGGACCGGCCGTGTGGATCTTCGTCGCGCTGCCGGGACCGAAGCCCTCGGCGTCGAGGTCGAGGGTGGAATCGGCGAGGAGTCCCGCGTTCATCGTCGATGTCGCCTGCGCGAAGCCGGGGGAGGGCGCGGTGAAGTGGAAGCGCACGCGACGGTCGTCGAGGACCTCGGCACGGTCGTAGTTCGAGATCTGCTCGGACACGGGCAGGGTGCGCGATTCGTCGCCGCGGCCGAAGAGGTCGAAGTTCTTCGCGACGTTCGCCGCCGTCAGCGGGGACCCGTCGGAGTACGTGACGCCCTGCCGCAGGGTGAACGTGAACTCGGTGGCGTCGGCGCTGATCTCCGGCAGCGCGGTCGCCAGCCACGGGAAGAGCTCGAGGGTCTCAGGGTCCTGCCAGAGCAGGCGCGCGGAGATGTTGTTCATGATCCCGCCGTTGGGGTAGAAGCCGACGGACGGCGGGTAGAGGAGCGTCCACGTCTGCGGCTCGAAGTACGTGAGCACCCCGCCGTTCACGGGCGGACCGTCGGTGAGCGGATCGGTGTCGGTCGGGGTGCAGGCGCTCAGTGCGGCGAGCGCCCCGAGGCCGAGACCGACGCCGAGCACACTGCGCCGGGTGGTTCCGCCGAGGCGGGCAGCAGGCACAGCGGTCGCGCGGTGCCGGGGACGGAGGTCCGTCATGGTGGTGAAGTCCTTCGAGCAGGCGGGGCGGTGTCAGTGGGGCTGCGGAGATCGCGGCGCCGGTGGAGCTTTTTAGCTCAACAATCGACGCGGTGAATCGATTCCGCGTCGGCGCACATCGGCATTCGCCGTGTCGCGTCCCAGGTGGTCGTCTGCATGCCCTGAAGTCAATCCCATCCGCGTCATGACTGTCAATTCGTGCCTTAATATTGAGACATGATGCTGCCTGCGACCTTCGATCATCTCGTCATCGCCGTCCCGGATCTCGCGCAATCTGTTGAGCAATGTGAGGCGATTCTCGGTGTTCGTCCGGTGTCCGGAGGGGCGCACCCCGGGCGCGGCACCGCGAACGCGCTGCTCGGGCTCGAGATCGCCGGGACCCGGACCGAGCGCGGCTACCTCGAGCTCCTCGGGCCCGACCCCGAGCAGAACCCCGATCCCGCCGCTGACCCGACGGCGCCGGACCCGACGGCCCCAGACCCGACGGCACCCGACCCGACGGCGCCCGCACTGCCCCGGCGCTCGCGGGGGTCACCGCACCGCTCGTGCAGCGGTGGGCGATCCATCCGCGGGGATTCGACCGGGCCGTCGCGGCTGCCGCGGAGGCGACGGATCCGCCCGTCGACCTCGGCGCGGTGTTCGATATGTCCCGCCGGACACCGGATGGTGAGACCCTGCGGTGGCGGCTGACGCGACGGACTCCGCTCGCGCTCGGCGGGATCCAGCCCTTCCTCATCGACTGGCTGGACACCCCGCACCCGGCGAGCCGCGCGATGCCGACCGTCGCCCTCGCCCAGTTCTGGGCGACGAGCCCCACGGTCGCGGACACCCGCGCCGTGCTCGCAGCTCTCGATGCGAGAATCGAGGTCGAAGCGGGGGAGACCGACGCTCTCCACGCCCGACTGGAAGGACCCGGTGGCACATGGCTGCTCTGATCCCCGCCCATCTCGACCACCTCGTCGTCACCGTCCCCGACCTGCCCGCGGCGGTCGCGGAGATCGAACGGGCCACCGGAGTGCCGGCCGTGCCCGGCGGCCGGCACCCCGGACTCGGGACGGCGAACTTCCTCATCGGGCTGGCACCGGCTGGCCGGCCGGACGGGGCGCACACGTATCTCGAGATCCTCGGACCCGATCCCGAGCAGGAGGCTCCGGCCGACGGCACGCTGCCGCTCGACGCGCATCTCGCGACCGCCCCGACCCTGCGCACGTGGGCGATCCACCCGCCGGCCATGGCGGCGACGGTCGCCGCCGTGCGCACCGCGGGCATCGACGTCGGCGAGGTCAGGGACATGTCGCGCGAGACCGCCGAGGGGAACCTCCTCGCGTGGCAGCTGACGAGCCGGTCCCCGCTCCCGCAGGAGGGGATCCAGCCGTTCCTCATCGACTGGGGTGACTCGGTCCATCCCGCCGAGGCGGCCCTGCCCTCCCTCGATCTCCTCGAGTTCATCGTCGAGGTGCCCTACGTCGCTGCGACGCGGAGCATGCTCGAGGTCCTCGGGGCCGGTGACACCGAGGTCGCCACCGGGCCCGAGCGCCGCCTGCGGGCGCGGCTGCGCGGTCCGGGCGGGGAGCTGACGTTCTGAGCGTACGGTGCCCGTCGCTTCGAGACTCGGCAGAGACCGCGATCCGGCAGAGACCGCGATCCGGCAGAGACCGAGATCCGGCAGGGACTGAGATCCGGCAGAGAGAGGGAACCCGCGGCTAGACTCGCAGGTGTGATTCCGCCCCTCATCCCCACCGGCCGCAGTCCGCGCGCTGCACGGATCGGTCGCGCCGCCTCGGCGTTGGTCGTCGCTGCCCTCCTCACCGCCGTCAGCGCGTGCGCGCCCGAGGAGGCCGAGGAGACCCGGCCGACACCGCAGGCGGTCGAGACGATCGCTGCCCCGTCGGTGACCGACCCGGCCGATCTCCCAGGACCGACGGCCACGGGACCCGGCGGTGATTCGGCCGGTGCGGTCGGCGTGACCGAAGGCGACATCGAGATGCAGGGCAGCGGGAAATGGGCGCGCCCGGCCGCTGAGGTCGGGCCCAACCGCGACGGCGGCAGGGCGTTCACGGTCGCCGTCCGGGTCGAGGACAATCTGCCCATCGACGTCGATGGCGCCTCCGACTTCATCATCGCGACCCTCCAGGACGAGCGCGGCTGGCAGGACATCGACGACGTGTCGATCGAACTCGTCGATTCGGGGCAGGACGCGATGATCAGTATCGCGAGCCCGAACACCGTCGATGAGATGTGCCTGCCGCTCAAGACGCTCGGGAAGCTCTCGTGCCGCAACGGCCCGAACGTCATCCTCAATGCCAAGCGCTGGGTGAGCGCGACTCCGGAGTTCGACGACATCACGCAGTACCGGCAGTACCTCATCAACCACGAGGTCGGGCATGCGCTCGGTCACGGCCACGAATCGTGCCCGGGTTCGGGGGAGACCGCCCCGCTCATGCAGCAGCAGACGAAGGGCCTGTCCGGCTGCACGCCCAACGGCTGGCCGTCCCAGGGGTAGTGGGTTCGGCCGCCTCGGGGATGACCGGCCGACTGCGATTGACGACAAGCTGAGAGTCGAGGTCAGCCCTCCCTGAACCGTCTGATCGCAACGTCCTGTTGGGCGAGGCGGCGCAGGGCGAGCAGTACCGGTTCGAGGAGCAGGGTGCCGAGCACCGCCTGCCGCACGGCGCTGTCGATCTCGGCGGTGGGCACGGTGTCGACCTCCGCCTCGGCGAGGTCGTGGACGGTGCGCCCGTAGCGAGCGAGGCCGCCGTCGATGAGGTCGATGCCCGCCGCATCGAGAGCCCGCAGCGCCGTGGCGAGCTGGTCGACTTCGACGCTGTCGGGGTCGATCGTCCACCCGAGTTCGGCGACGAGGCCGAGGGCCGCCTCGGTGCTGGTTCCCTCTGGCCCCTGACGGGACGAGCCTGTCTGACGGGGTGGGCCTGCTTGACGGGGGGCCTGCGCGGGCATCGTCGCGTGCTGTGCCGCGCCGAGCACCTCGGAGAACGTCTCCGGCGGATCGTCGATGACGCCGAGCACGCGTTTGGCCGCCTCGATGCTCAGTCGGGCCGGGCCGAGGAGGGCGCGGATGAGCTCGAGACGGTCGACGTGCGCCTCGGAGTAGACCGCCTGCGTCGCCGACGTCCGCTCGCCGGCCGGCAGCAGTCCCTCCCGCAGGTAGTACTTGATCGTCGCCACCGGCACGTCGCTGCGTCGCGACAGCTCAGAGATCCGCACAGAGTCCTCCTTCTTGCGTCTGATCCTTCTTCCGGCTGATTCCACCCTCCGTCCCCTTGACATTGGACAGTATAACTATCCAATATTGGAGAGTGCAGGTATCCATTATGTCAGGAGCTCACGATGACGACGACTCGACTCACCCATGATTACGACGGCGAACTCGTCGTCTTCCACATCGGCATGCGCATCCGTCAGTGGTGGCGCCCCGACCTCTGGCTGCCCGTCTTCCAGGCGATGCCGCCGATGCTCCGCGAGCTCTCGCAGGACCCCGACTCCGGACTCCTCGGCTTCCGGCTGATCGCCGACCCGCGCGTCCGTGGACGGTGCAGTACTGGAGTTCGCTCGAGAAGCTCTATGCCTACGCCTCCGATCCGCAGGCGTCCCACCGACCCGCATGGTCGGCCTTCAATCGGCGCGCGCGGAATGCGCCGCGTGCCGTCGGCGTGTGGCATGAGACCTACCCGGTGGCCGGTGCGGAGTCGATCTACGTGGGCATGCCCCCGATCGGACTCGCCGAGGTGGTCGGATCCCGCCCGGTCACCGGTCGCAGCCATCGCGCGGCCGACCGCCAGGCCCGTCTGGATCGGTGAAATCACTGGTCAGAGCCTTGGTTCCGATGGGTAAGCGAGACCTCCATCACGCCGGGGAGGGACGGGGAATATCACCGGGAGGATTCTCGTTGATTGAGTCAAACAGACGTATATGAGTCACCCTGGCTCAACTTCCAAAGGAGACCGTTTTGGCTAACTTCTTCGGACCTTCCAGTGGTGGCGAAGGCTCTTTCGACGAGTTCCTCGCCCGCTATCTGCAGGGTCAGAACACACCACGGCAGGGCCGTTCCGTCGACATCAACCGGTTGCTGTCCAAGCGCACGCGTGAAGTCGTCGATGGCGCTGCCGAGTACTCGCGGCGGCGCGGACAGGAAGAGGTCGACGCCCTCCACCTGCTGCGCGTGATGGTCGATTCCGAGCACGGCTCGGCGTCCCTGCGCCAGGTCGGCGCGGACCCCGAGGCGATCGCCCGGGCCATCGACGAGCGCCTGCCCGAATCCGCCGAGGCACGCGAGACCGAGGGCGCGCCGACACTGACCGGCGCTGCCCAGAAGTCGCTGCTCGACGCCTACCAGGTCGCCCGCGCGTTCGGCTCGACCTACATCGACCCCGAACACCTCTTCTTCGCCTTCGTCCTCAACCAGGAGATGCCCGCCGGGCGGATCCTCGCGCAGGCCGGGGTCACGCAGGCGACCCTGCAGGCCGGTGCCCAAGCGGCCGAAGCCAAGCAGACGCAGGGCGGGACGACCGAGTCCGGTGAGGGGGAGTCGATGCTCGAGAAGTTCGGCACCGACCTCACGGCGCTCGCCGCTGAAGGCCGGCTCGACCCGGTCATCGGTCGTGCCACGGAGATCGAGGAGACCATCGAGATCCTCGCCCGCCGCACGAAGAACAACCCCGTTCTCATCGGTGAGGCCGGCGTCGGCAAGACGGCGATCGCCGAAGGACTGGCGCAGGCCATCGAATCCGGCGACATCCCCGCTCAGCTCCTCGGCAAGCGGGTCATCGCCCTCGACCTGCCCGGCATGCTCGCCGGCACCCGCTACCGCGGTGACTTCGAAGAGCGTCTGACGAAGACGCTCGACGAGATCGCCGAGGACGGAGACACGATCGTCTTCGTCGACGAGCTCCACACCCTCGTGGGAGCAGGCGGCAGCGGCGAATCGAATTCGATGGACGCCGGCAACATCCTCAAGCCGCGCCTGGCCCGTGGGGATCTCCACCTCCTCGGCGCGACGACGCTGCGTGAGTTCCGCACGATCGAGAAGGATTCGGCGCTCGCTCGCCGCTTCCAGCCGGTCATGGTCGGCGAACCGACCATCGAGGACGCGGTGACGATCCTCGCCGGACTCGCCGATCGGTACGCCGAGCACCACGGTGTCACCTACGACGCCGAGGCGATCCGCGCCGCCGTCGAACTCTCGCACCGCTACATCACCGACCGGTACCTGCCGGACAAGGCCATCGACCTCATCGACCAGGCCGGCGCCCGGCTCTCGCTCAAGCGGGGTCCGGTCGTCGACACGGCAGCGATGCGCTCCGAGCTCGGCGAGCTCGAGGCGGAGAAGAACTCGGCGATAGCGGCCGAGAACTTCGAGCGGGCCGGCGAGATCCGCGATGAGATCTCCCACCTCACCGATCGGCTCGAGGAGATCCTCAACTCGAGGACCACCTCGGCGAATGACGGGGAGGACGGCGTCGTCGACGCCGAGCAGATCGCTCAGGTCGTCTCCCGGGCCACCGGGATCCCGGCCTCGTCGATGACGCAGGAGACGAAGATCCGGCTCGCAGGACTCGAGGACATGCTCCACGGTCGCGTGGTCGGTCAGGACGACGCCGTGTCCGCGGTGTCGAAGGCCATCCGCCGGTCGCAGACCGGGATGGGCGATCCCGCCCGGCCCATCGGCAGCTTCCTCTTCCTCGGCCCCACGGGCGTGGGCAAGACGGAGCTGGCGAAGGCGCTCGCGTCGACGCTGTTCGACGACGAGTCGGCGATGATCCGGTTCGACATGAGCGAGTTCGGGGAGCGGCACACCGTGTCCCGTCTCGTCGGCGCCCCTCCCGGGTACGTCGGCTACGACGAGGCCGGTCAGCTCACGGAGCAGGTCAGGCGCCGTCCGTACTCGGTGATCCTCCTCGACGAGGTCGAGAAGGCGCACCCGGACGCGTTCAACCTGCTCCTCCAGGTCCTCGACGACGGTCGGCTCACCGATGGTCAGGGACGCACGGTCGACTTCCGCAACACCGTCATCATCATGACGTCCAACCTGGGCTCCGAGTTCATCGGGGCATCGACGCCGCTGGGCTTCACCTCGGCCGATGCCACGGTGACCGAGCGGGACCTCAAGGCGAAGGTGATGGGTCGGCTCAAGGAGGTCATGCGGCCGGAGTTCCTCAACCGGATCGACGACACCGTGATGTTCACCCGCCTCGACCGGGTGCAGCTGCGGGAGATCGTCGGGCTCCAGCTCGAGCAGTCGATCGATCGGCTCTCGCGCCAGGGCATCGCCCTCGAGGTGTCTCAGGACGCCATGGACTGGCTCGCCGAGGCCGGTTACGAGCCCGAGTTCGGTGCGCGGCCGCTGCGCCGCGTCATCCAGCGCGAGCTCGATGACCGGATCGCCGACATCCTCGTCACCGAGGCTGTCGCCGAAGGCGGAACCGTCGACGTCACCGTCGTCGACGGACAGCTCACGGTGGCTCCTCGCACCGAGGCGGCTCCGCTGGCGGCCTGACCGGTCGCCGGCGCGAGGCGCCACCCTCTTCGACGCGGTGATCCGACATTTACGCCCTTTGCAAAGGGCGTAAATGTCGGATCACCGCGTTGTTGTGTCTGCAGGGCGTTGAAGGCGCTGCCTAGGCCCGTGGGCGCCCGTGTGATCGACGCCGAGGGCGCGGTTGATCGTGATCCGCTCGACGAGTGTCCACGCGGTCGTCGTCATGAGGTAGAGGGTCGCGGCGAGCGGCACGAACGCGGCGAAGACGGCGGTGAGGAACGGCATGAAACTGAGCATCCGCGTCATCCCCGACAGGTCGACCCCGCCGGGCAGCTGGGTCGCGGAGTCGGCCGCCGAGGTGGTCGGCTGCGGCATGAGCAGGTGGCGGGAGAGCGCGGCGACGACGGCGATCGCGACGATGAGCCCGGCATAGAGCAGTCCCGCGACCCAGGTGAGGTCGCCTGCGCCGATGAGACCGACGAGGCTCGAGCTCAGCGGAATCCCGAAGAGCGTGTGCCCGAGCAGCTCGTTGGCCTGACCGCCGATCGTCGGCTGGACGAAGAGGCCGTAGACGGCCATGAGCACGGGAATCTGCAGGAGCACCGGCAGGCAGCCGGCGAACGGGGAGGCGTTCTCCTCCCGATAGAGCTCCATGAGCTTCTCCTGCATGACCTGCTGGTTCCCCTTGTGCCGCTTCTGCAGCTCGGCGATCTTCGGGGCCAGGCGCTTCCGTGTGATGCCGGCCCTGACCTGCGAGAGGCCGACGGGGATGAGGAGGGTGCGCACGGCGAGGGTGAGCACGATGACGGCGATCGCCGCACTGCTCTCACCGGCGAGCGGTTGGAGGAGGTCGCTGAGCGCGGTGACGAGCCAGTACGCGCCGGAGACGAGGAGTTTGATGGGTGGGAATTCGTAGATGTTCACAGACGGTGTCCTTCGTTCGTCCGGGTGAGCACGGAACCGGGCTCACGCGGCGTGCACGCGCACTGCGACAGTGCTCGGGCACAGGGGTGGGGTCGTCACCTGAACGAGGAATAAGCTGCTGGACTCCCGCGCCGAGGCGGGGCAACGGGGCCGTGCCAACAGGACAGCACCGAGGCGGGGCAACGGGGCCGTGCCAACGGGGCAGCACCGAGGCGGGACAACGGGGCCATGCCAACGGGGCAGCGCCGAGGTGGGGCAACGGGGACATGCCAACAGCGCAGCGCCGAGGCAGGGGGCAGTCCCGTCAGAGCATCGCAGAGGAGTCGTCGTTCAGGCGTGGGCTGAGACGACGAAGGACGGCGCTCTGGCCATCACGGTGCCCGGGGTGCCGGGTGCGGCCGGCATGCGGAAGTCGCGGACCGCCGAGGGCTCACGGCGCATCCACGGACCGTGCGGGGCCAGGGAGAGCACGCGCACGAGCGCACTCGCCGCCCACACCCCGACGGGAGTGAGGAACGCGGCACCGAGGAGGACGAGGACGAGAAGATGCGCCGGCGACTGCGGAAGCACCGCATCGACATCGGCGCTGAGCACGACGACGATGAGCTGGATCGCCATCCACAGACTCAGCATCGCACCCGCCTTCCCCCAACAGTTCCTGCGCTGTCGACGATAGCACGCGCGTCTGCCCACGGCAGGCACGATCCGCTCCCGGCAGAATCCGCACCGGCGACCGCCTCGGCGCTGTCATCGTGGGGACATGTTCACACTCACCGCTCCACCGGTCTGGGACGAGAACGACGACGTCCCCACCGTGACCCCCGTCCCCGAATCCCAGCGCATGCTCTTCGCCCACCGCTCGGTCGTCTTCAACGGCGAGCTGCGCGACGACAACGGCATGGAGATCGCCTCCCGCCTCATCCTCCTCTCGGCCGAGGACCCGGCCGCCGACATCTTCCTCTGGATCAACTCCCCGGGCGGGTCGGTGCCATGATGCACGCGATCGCCGATGTCATCGCCGCCCTGCCGAACGATGTCGTGACGATCGCGTTCGGGTGGGCCGCCTCGGCGGGGCAGTTCGTCCTCACGATGGGCACGCCCGGCAAGCGCCTGGCGCTCCCGCACGCGAAGATCCTCCTCCACCAGGGGTCGGCGGGGATCGGGGGCGCGGCCGCCGACATCGAACTCCAGGGCGGGGACCTGCGCGACGTCCGCGACTCCGTCCTCACCCGCATCAGCGAGGCGACCGGGCAGACCTTCGACCAGGTGTTCCACGATTCCCTGCGCGACAAATGGTTCTCCGCCGAGGCGGCCGTCGAGTACGGCTTCATCGACCGGGTCGTGTCCGCCTCCTCCGAGCTCTTCGCGCCGCTGGGACCGGGGCGCACGCACGGACTCGCGACGGACGGAGCCCGGTGATGAGCCAGTACACGATCCCCCACGTCGTCGACCGGTCGGGGAACTCCGAGAAGATCGTCGACGTCTACTCGCACCTGCTCGGCAATCGGATCATCTACCTCGGCGTGCCGATCGACGACGGCGTCGCCAACACCGTCATCGCTCAACTCCTTCACCTCGAAGCGTCCAGCCAGGAGGTGCCGATCCACCTCTACATCAACTCACCGGGCGGTTCGCTCACCGCGATGACCGCGGTCTATGACGCGATGTCGCACGTGTCCGCGCCGGTCGCGACGACGTGTGTCGGACAGGCGGTCGCCGACGCCGCGGTGCTGCTCGCCGGGGGAGAGGCGGGGCAGCGGTCGATGCTCGCCCACGCCCGGGTCGTCCTGCGGCAGCCGCACGCGGACGGGGCGCGGGGGACGATCCCGGACCTCATCGTCGCCGCCGACGAGATCGTCCGGCAGCGCCGAGAGGTCGAGGCGATGCTCGCCGCCGACACGGGGCGGACTCCCGAGCAGATCCACGCCGATCTCGACCGTGACCTCGTCCTCGACGCGACCGCGGCGAAGGCGTTCGGGATCGTCGACCAGATCGTGTGAGGCGGGTGCGCCGCGCTGGAGGTGGGTTGGGGTGCCGGGCGCGAGGTGGGACGCCGGGCTGGCGGCTTGCCGAGCTGTGGGATTGACGTCCTGTGGGTTCGGTATGGCGGAGGTTCGCCGGGCTGTGCGTTCGCCGTGCTGCAGGGGCTCAGGCCGCGAGTGAGAGCTGAGCCTGGCCGGTGCTCCGCGCGGGTGCGGGAGCCTGGGCGAGGCGGGCGAGCTGGAGCGAGCCGGCCTGGAGATCGGCGGCGGCGAGCACGAGGACCTGAGGGAGGGAGAGGCCGAGGACGGCGGCGATCGCCTCGATGACCTCCGAAGAGGGATCCTTGAGGCCGCGTTCGATCTCGGAGAGGTACTGCGTGGAGACCCCCGACAGCTTCGAGACGGCGGCGAGGGTGAGCGCGAGCTCCGTACGCCGCACCCGCAGCACGCGGCCGAGGGTCTCTCGCCAGAGCCGGGGCGGGGTCACGGGGGCGCGTTGGTCGTCCATGCTGTGAGCCTAGGCCGACCGACGTCGGCTCGCGAGGCTTTCCGCTGTGAGCAGACGACCGCGGCAGCAGCGCGGGAGGTCGCGCCAGCCTCGCGCGAGGTCGATTCGGCATCGCGTGGGGCTAACGCGGCACCGCGGGAGGCGCCTCGAGGTGGATTCCGCTCGACTCTCGCGTCGATCTCGAGCGGAATCCACCTCGGGAGCACTCTCAGCTCACGTCACCGAGCCCGACTCACGTTACCGAGTCCCGACTCATTTCGTCGGGGCGTCGGCGACGGTCGAGTCCGCGCCCGCGGAGAGCAGGTAGCGGAGCACGTCGGTGGCGGTGACGACACCGAGCGTCCCGTCGGCGCGCTCGACGAGAGCGAGCTGTGAGCCCTCCTCCTTCATCACGGCGAACGCCTGAATGACGGTCATCGTGCCCGGCAGCACGGTGACCGGTCGCAGCGCCTCGGTGACGGGGTCGGCGTCGTCGAGCATGAGGACGTCGCGCACGTGGACCATGTGGGTCGGGGGTCCGTTCTCCTCCGACCGCACGAGGATGCGGCGGTGCCGCTTCTCGTGTGAGGCGCTGCGCACGTCCCCGGCGGTGGCTCCGGGGCCGACGACCGTCGGCGCCCCGTGCCCGGCGACGAGGTCGTCGAGCGTGAGCTTCGACAGCGCCAGGGCGCTGAGCAGGGAGTCCGAATCGTCCTTCTCGAGCGTCCCGGCCTGCGCCGAATGCTGGAGCAGCTGCCGCAGATCGTCGGGGTTGTGCGACTGGTCGACCTCGTCGACGGGTTCGACGCCGACGCGCTTGAGGCACCAGTTCGCCGCGTTGTTGAGCGCGATGAGCAGCGGCCGGGTGACGAACATGAACGCCCGCATCGGCAGGGCGAGCATGATCGCCGACCGCTCCGGGTGGGCCACGGCCCACGACTTCGGCGCCATCTCACCGACGACGAGGTGGAGGAACGTGACGATGACGAGCGCGAGGACGAACCCGATGACGTCGGCGAGCCACAGGGGCAGGCCGGCCGCCTCGGCGATCGGGGTGATCCAGTAGTGGACGGCGGGCTTCGTGATCGCACCGAGGGCCAGGGTGCAGGCCGTGATGCCGAGCTGGGAGCCGGCGAGCAGCACCGAGAGCTCGGTCGAGCTGCGCAGGGCCGCCCGGGCCGAACGGCTCGTCGGGGCGGCGTCCTCGAGCCGGTGGCGCTTGGCCGCGATGAGGGCGAACTCGACGGCGACGAAGAACGCGCTGAGTCCGATGATGAGGATGGTCAGGGCCGCGACGACCCACGGGTTGCTCATCATGAGGCCTCCTCGATGGTCACGGTCAGGCGGGAGGGCACGTGCGAATCGACCTCCACGACTTCGGCGGCGAGCACCTCGGCGACGGGCGGCTCGGCACCGGCGAGATCACCGGGATCGATCGGCAGGGGGATCTCGAAGCGGTCTCCGACCTCCGGGAAGCCCTTGGCGTGCTCGACGACGAGACCGGACAGGGTCTGCGCACTCGTCTCCGGCAGCTCGCGCTGCAGGGCCCGCTCCACCTCGTCGAGCGGGATGACGCCGGGGGCCGACCAGCGGCCGGGCACGATCTCGACGATCTCCTCGACGACGGCGTCGTGCTCGTCGACGATGTCGCCGACGATCTCCTCGCCGAGGTCCTCCATCGTGATGACGCCGGCGAAGCCGCCGAACTCGTCGACGACGCACGCCATCTGGGCGTGGTTGTCGGTGAGCACCCGGACGGCGTCGGGCAGCGGCAGCGACTCGGGCACGAACACGGGGTCCTTCATCAGCGACGCGAGATCCGCGTCGTCCGGGTCGGCGGCGATGACGTCGAGGAGGTCGATCGTGCCGATGACCTCGTCCTCGTCGGAGAGCACCGGATAGCGGGAGTGCCCGGTCTGCATGAGCGCACGGATCTCGCGCAGCGGGGTGCCCTCGTCGATGACGTCGACACGGGAGCGGGGCACGACCGCATGGTCGACGGTCTGCTGCGGGAAGTCGAGGATGCGGTCGAGGACGAGGGAGTCCTCGTCGACGAGGTCGCCGCTCTCCCGCGACTCCGCGACGATGTGCTTGAGGTCGCGCCGGTTGACGGCGTGATCGACGTCGTGGACGGGTTCGATCCCGAGCACCTTGAGCAGGGCGTTCGAGGAGGCGTCGAAGATCTTGATGAGCCACCCGAAGATCGCCAGATAGATCGAGGTCGAGCGGGCCAGCCACAGCGCCAGGGCTTCGGGGCGGGCGATCGCGAGGTTCTTCGGGAAGAGCTCGCCGAAGAGCATCTGGATGATCGTCGAGACGACGAGCGCGAGCACGGTGCCGATGAGGACGCCGGTGCCGGTCGGGATCGGGGTGCCGCCGAGGGCTTCGCCGACGGCGGTGCCGATGAGCGGCTCGGCGACGTAGCCGACGAGCAGACCCGTCACGGTGATGCCGAGCTGTGCGCCCGAGAGCATGAAGGAGGTGCGGCGAGTGATGCCCAGCGCGCGATCAGCGGCGCGATCGCCTCCAGCGGATCTGGCCGCGAGGCGGGAGCGGTCGACGGCCATGTAGGCGAACTCCTGGGCCACGAAGTAGCCGTGGCCACCGTGATGAGGAGAACGACGATGAGGCCGATGAGCAGAGAGAGCAGCCAGGTCATCGTCGGCCACCTGCCTCTGCAGGATGAAGTTGTCGAGTGTGGTGCGAAGTGATGTCCCAGCCGGGACTTCGATAGTCGTCCATGTTCCTTCCGAAAGAGACTGTGGCAACGGCTGAGCACGATTATCCGGGTGTCAGCTGGCAAAAAGCTGAGTCGATGACGGCCGGGGTTTCAATTCTCTTGAAAACTTAAGTTAGGCTGTCCTTGTCAAGCACACGGACCGCGTCGCGGTCCACCACTGTCGAAAGGGCAGGGATGTCGATTCCATTCGCGCGCCGGGCACTCGCCGCGGGCACCATCGTCGCACTCGCGTTCACCGCGAGCGCATGCAGCACAGACTCCTCGGCGTCGGAGGCCACCGCGTCCTCGGACTTCACCCCGGTGACGATCGAACACGCACTCGGCCAAGCCGTCATCGAGGAGGAGCCGCAGCGCGTCGTCACGCTCGGACAGGGGTCGACGGAGACCGCGATCGCCCTCGGCAAGACGCCGGTCGGCATGGAGGAGTACGCGTGGGGCAGCGATGACACCGGCTACATGCCGTGGATCTACGAGGCCGTCCAGGAGCGCGGCGACGAACTGCCCGAGCAGTTCCAGGGCGCGACCGAACTCGACGTCGAGAAGATCGCCTCGCTCGAACCCGACGTCATCCTCGCCCCATGGTCGGGCATCACCGCCGACCAGTACGAGCAGCTCGACGCGATCGCCCCGACGGTCGCCTACCCGGAGCAGCCGTGGACGATCGAATGGGACGACCAGATCACGACGATCGGCAAGGCGCTCGGGCAGGAAGAGGAGTCGCAGCAGCTCGTCGAGGACGTGCAGAGCCAGCTCGACAGCGCCAAGCGCGATGAGTACAAGGACCTCACCTTCTCCTTCATCTACAACGACGGCCCGGGCACCCTCGGCGTCTTCTACCCGCAGGAGCAGCGCGTGGCCATGGTCTCGGCGCTCGGTCTCACCCCCGATCCCATCGCCGAGGAGCTGCGCGCCGACTACGATGCGCCGGGCACCGATTCCGCGCTCATCGGTCTGGAGAATGCCGACAAGCTCAACAACTCCGACCTCATCTTCACGTTCTACTCGGATCCTGCGAGCCGCAAGGAGATCGAGGGGCAGAGCGTGTACGCGAACATTCCCGCGATCAAGGCCGGTGCCGTCGTCGCCCCTGAGGACCAGTCGTTCGTCACCGCGTCCTCGATCATCAACCCGCTCACCGTGCCCTGGGCGCTCGAGCGCTACGTCCCGATGATCGACGCCGCCGTTGAGAAGGTGCAGAAGTAAGATAGCGCGCCGCCATCGCTCGGGCCCGATCGCCGAGGTGGTCCCGGATGTCGTCCGGGGCGATGACCTCGGCATCGGGCCCGAGCTGCCACAGCGCCCAGATCGCGTGCTCGGCATCCTGGAAGGTCACGGTGAGGTCGAGTTCACCGCCTGCGACCGTGCTCTGCCCGGGAGGCCGCTGCTCGACCGGCCGCGCCCGACCGAGGTCGATCGCCGTCGCGCGCAGGGCCGCGGCGCCGGCGCCTGACGTCCGCACCGTCACCTCGACGGTGTCACCGGCCGTGCGGAAGCGCTCGCTGCGCTCGCGCCACAGCGCCGGCAGGTCGACGGTCTCGGGGCGGTCGGCCACCTCGGCGAGGAGTTCAGCGGCCTGGATCCGCGACAGCCGGTACGTCCGATCCTCCCCGCCGGCCAGGGCGAGGAGATACCCCCGACCCCGCGCGGAGACGAGTCCGACCGGATCGACGATGCGCCACCTCGGTGAGCGCTCGGGTGAGCCTCCCGCGGACCGATAGAGGAGCCGGAGCCTGCGGCCGCGGAGCACACCGAGGCGAACGGACTCGAGCACCTCGGCCGGCACCGTCTCCGATGCGCGGGGCCTGGCGAGGAGGTCGATGTCGGGGTCGATGAGGATCCGCTCGCTCACCGTCGTCGCCTGGGAGCGGTGACTCTCCGGCAGCGCGTCGACGAGTTTGCGCATCCCCGAGCCGAGAGCCGGAGCTAGCCCGAACAGCTCCTCGCCGCGGGGGAGACCGGCGGTGAGCAGCGCGAGCGCCTCATCGTGGCGCAGGCCGGTGAGCTCGGTGCGGAAGCCGGGCAGAAGGGAGAAGCCGCCGTGCCGACCCCGCTCGGCATAGACGGGCACGCCTGCGGCCGAGAGCGCGTCGATGTCGCGCAGCACCGTGCGCGTCGAGACCTCGAGTTCGCGGGCGAGCGTCTGCGCCGACAGTCGGCCCCGCTGCCGCAGCAGGAGGACGAGGGAGACGAGCCGGTCCGCACGCATGTCGTCACTCTATGCGAATACCTGACAGGAGATGTCGTGATTGTCGGACAGCCTTGAGGGACGGGGCGTCGACCACGGCGTCCTCACACCCACCTTCAGGAGGAACGATGGACCGCACGGCAGTCAATCCCGTCACCTGGTCGACGAGCTCGGCTTCAATCAGGGCGAGCTTGTCACCGGGCCCGCCCGCACCCTCTTCATCTCCGGTCAGACGGCCATGGACGCCGAGGGCCGACCCCAGCATGAGGGCGACATCGCCGCACAGCTGCGCCTCAGCCTCGACAATGTCGAAGCCGTCCTCGCCGCAGCGGGCATGGGGTTGAGCGATCTTGTGCAGCTCAACGTCCACACGACCGACATCGACGGGCTCTTCCCGCACTACGGGGAGCTCGCCGGGCGCCTCGCCGCGGCAGGCGTCGCCCCCACGACGACGATGCTCGAGGTCAGTCGGCTTGCGGTGCCCGGCCAGCTCGTCGAGCTCGAGGGGATCGCGCTTGCGTGAGCGCGGCTTTGTGCGTCTCCCACGCCGCAGCGAGGTCGACGTCGTCGATGAGCCACGACATGTAGTCGTGCATGTTCGTCACCCGGGCATGGGCGTCCGTGCCCGGGGCGACGCGCTCGAGCGCCGAGGCGGCAAGGCTGCGCTGGGCGCGCAGGTAGGCATACTCGCGCTCGAGGAAGCCCGCCCACACATCCTCGTCCATGATGAACCGGTCCGCCCGGGTCCCCGGACGGCGCACCCGGCGGACGAAGCCGGAGTCGACGAGGCGGCGGGTCGCCGTCGACACGGTGCCCGCACTGATGCCGAGGGCCTCGGTCAGCTCGGCCGCGGTCACCCCGCCGGAGGAGTCGAGGAGCAGGTAGCCGGCGATCCGGCCCTCGAGGACCGAGGCCCCCGACATCGCCCACATCGTGCCGAAACGGGTGCTGAACTCGATCCGGAAAGCGCGGCCTGCGGTACTGTCGTCGGACATCAGCTCAGCGCGCTCAGCTTCTTCCATTCGTCCCAGGAGTACACCCAGTCCGAGATGTCGCTGTCCTCGGTCGACAGGTCGACCGAGGAGTCCTTGATGATGACCGGATCCCCGTAGATCGCGGAGTCGTAGTACTCCTTCGCCCGCTGCGTCGTTAAGTTGATGCACCCGTGGGAGACGTTCTGCGACCCCTGGACGCCGGCCGACCACGGGGCGGCATGGACGAACTCGCCGTTGTTGTGGATCCGCACGGCCCACTGCACCGGGGTCGTGTAGCCCCACCGCGCCGAGGTCATCGTGTAGTTCGCGTGCTTCGACATGACGACATGCGTGCCGTTGTACGACGGCGCCTTCGCCGAGCCGAGCGACGTCGGGAAGTCCATGACCTCCTTGCCGTCGCGGGTGACCGTCATGCGATGGGTCTTCGCGCTCGCCTCGGTGACCTGCTCACGGCCGATCTCGAAATCCAGGGTGAGATCATTGGCGCCGATGCGGCCATCGGCCATCGGCACGTTCTTCACCGGCGCATCGACGGAGACCTTCGAGTACGCGGGCCAGTACTCCTTCGGGCGGAAGTGGAGACGCGACTCCGGATCGTTCGGCAGCCATGCCCACGACCCTTCGACCTCGCGCTTCTTCCCGTCCTCGTCGGTGACGTCGACGGAGAGCCGATGCTCGACATCGTCCCGGTACTCCTTCGCGACCGTCGACCCGAAGGTGAGGACGATGGGCGCTGCGACCCCGACGGTCTGGTCGTCGGAGAGCACGGTGCGCATCGTCATCGGCTCACCGTCGGCCGCAGCGACCGTGGCCGTGGCCTCGAAGTCGTGGTCCTTGCCATCGGGCGTCGTCGCCGTCGCGCTCACCTCGTACGTGCTGTCGGCGACGAGATCGAAGTCCGAGGTCCACCCCGCTGCGCTGTCCGGTGCCGTCACGGTGTCGGCGTCATTCGGCGCCGAGGCGGTCGACGGGCTCTCCGACGACTCCGGCGCCGAGGTGGCCGACGGGGACGGCGCGTCCGTGTCCTCCGGTGAGGTGAGTCCCCCGGCGGTCGGGTCGCCTTCGCTCTCGAGTTCCGTGCCGGCGGCGTCGACGAAGGTGCCGGGATCGACGGCGATCCTCGGGTGGTCGGGATCGACGAGGCTGACGTCCTTGAGCACCGCGCCGTCGACGCTGAGGACGAGGCGCTTGCCGGAGTCGACGTCGATGTCGGCACCGGTCTGCACGGTCTCGCCGACGGAACTGCCGGTCGCGGTCGGGGAGGCGCTCGCCTCGGAACCGTCCGCCTCGGCGGAGTCATCCGCTTCGGAGGCAGCGCTGTCGGCGACGGTGCCGATGCGGAACTCGGGTGCGGGGGAGACCTCGGCGGACGTCGAGTCCTCACGGGTGTCAGAGGGGTCGGAGCTCGACGGGGTGCAGGCGGCGAGGAGGGCCAGAGCGGAGACGGCGGCGATCGCCCCGGAGATCTTCGTGCGTGACAAAACAGGGAACCTCGTTCGGAAGACAGAGAAGGGGAGCGGAATCAATGCTATTGATGCGAAATCACGAAAGTATTGAGAATGCGTGACAAAGCCCGCGTGGAATTCCGCTTAACGCCTCTCACCTGGGGAATCGGTGCGTCAGGGAGTTGTGGAATCGTGATGTGGAGGGGAATCGAAGGACTCCCCGTGCACCCGCCAGAGCTCGCTTACCCTTGCTGCCTTCCGGCCCTGGGGGAGTTCACAAGATGACGCCGCACGGGGAGCCACCGACCAGTCTAGGCGAGGTCGCGGGCTGCGGACAAAATGAGCGCGTGCGAGGTCGATCACTGCAGCCGGCGCGCCTTCGCCAGCAGCACCTCCCGCTCCCGGTCGTTCGTCGCCAGCGCGGCCGCCCGCTCGAACTCGGCCACCGCCTCGGCGCTCCGTCCGGCCCGGGCGAGGAGCTCACCGCGCACGCTCGGCACATGATGGAACCTCGGCAGCGCCGCGGTCACGCCCCGGTCGGCGATGTACTCGAGCCCCGCCTCGGGGCCGTGGGCCTCAGCGAGGGCGATCGCCCGGTTGAGCGTCGTGATCGCCGACGGAGCGGCCAGTTCGAGGTCGCCGTAGAGGGCGGCGATGCGCTCCCAGTCCGTGTCCGCGAGCGTCCGCGCTCGCGCATGGACGGCGGCGATCTCCGCCTGCAGCGTGTACGTTCCGCGGGTCTCGCGCAGGGTCAGCGCCGTCGTCAGCGAGGCCTCGCCGAGGCGGATGAGCGACCGATCCCAGCGCGTGCGGTCCTGGTCGGCCAGAAGGACGGGTTCGCGGTCGGGGCCGAGCCGGGCGGGGAAGCGCGCGGCCGTCAGCGCCATGAGGGCGACGAGTCCGTGGACCTCGGCCTCCCGCGGCAGGAGACCCGCGGTGATGCGGGTCAGTCGCAGGGCATCGAGCGACAGCTCCGGCTTCATCCAGTCCGGACCCGAGGTCGCCACGTGGCCTCGGAGAACATGAGATAGAGGACGGCGAGCACCCCGGTGATCCGGCCCGGCCAGGCGTTCGCCGGCGGCAGCTCGAAGGGGACCTCGGCGGCGGCCAGCGCCTTCTTCGCGCGGACGATGCGCTGCTGGATCGTCGGAACGGGAAGGAGGAACGCCCGGGCGATCTCCTCGCTCGTCAGCCCGCCGACGACCCGGAGGGTGAGCGCGAGCTGCGCCTCCCGGGAGAGCACGGGATGGCACGAGATGAAGATGAGGCGCAGCACGTCGTCGTCGATGGCATCGGGATCCCACGGCAGGGCGGTCGCCGTCGTCTCCTGCTCGTCCTCGAGATCCTCTCCGAGGGCGGCGATCCGCTCGGCGAAGCGCTCCTGCCGCCGCCACGTGTCGATCGCCCGGCGTTTGGCCACGGTCATCAGCCAGCCGGCGGGGTTCGCGGGGATCCCCGCCTCCGGCCACGCACTCAGCGCCTCGGCCACGGCCTCCTGCGCGAGATCCTCGGCGAACCCGAAATCGCCGACATGGCGGGTCAGGGACGCGATGATCTTCGCCGCCTCGATCCGCCACGTCGCCGCGACCACCCGAGCCGCCGCCTCGGCGGTGCTCCGGTGGTCGCGGTCGGTACCGCCGGCAGTCGGCGCCGCGGTCTCCGGTGGGGACATCAGTTCCCGGCGAGCCGGCCCTCGGCGATCCACTCCTGTTCCTTCTGCACCCATTCGTTGTCCTGAGGGAAGTCATCGGGCCCGGTGACGCGGCGGACCTCGATCTGGGAGCCGGCGCTCAACGGTGCGCGCTTGGCCCATTCGACGGCCTCCTCCTGCGAGGAGACCTCGACCATCCAGAATCCGTTGAAGAGCTCACGCAGCTCCCCGTAGGGCCCGTCGGTGACGACGGGATCGTCCTCGCTGAAGTCGACGACCGCGCCCTCCGAGGCGTCGGTGAGCCCGGCGCCGTCGGCGAGGACACCGGCCTCGATCATCGATTCGTTGTACCGTCCCATGGCGGCGATGACCTCGTTGAAATCGGCCTGTTCGAAGGCGTCGACGGCGGCCTGGTCGACGGCCCGCATGATGAGCATGTACTTCATGATGACTCCTAGCAGTCAGATGAACCTCGGAGAGTCCCGGTCGAGACCTCTCATGCACTACGTCGAACAAGCCTAGAGCGGATCGACAGGGTGGCGAGGAAAACTTCGAGAAACTTTTCCGGCGAGGTGTCTCCTCTGCGCGTGTGGGCGACGTCACCGGCCGAGACCACAGTGTTATCACCTCGTGACCCCGCCGCAACTGCAGATGGTGTGACCTCTGCGTAGGGTGGAGTGTCCCTCCCGTCGATCCCCGTCCCCGATCCCCGCCGTCTAAGGAACCATGCAGATCTTCCGCCGCGTCATCCTGCCCAGCGCCTTCCTCTTCGTCCTCGTCGTCATCGCCGCGATCCTCGCCTGGATCGCCTTCAAACCGGCGCCCGAGGACGGCTTCGACGCCGCCTCGGCGACGGGTGAGCCGGTCGGCTCCTCGGTCTTCGCCGAACGCGGATCGATCGCCAACACCCTCGAGCTCAAGGGCTCCATCGCCGTCGACAAGCCGACCGCGGTCAAGGCCGGACGTGAGGGCACCGTCAACCACTTCTTCGTCAAACCCGGCGACGAGGTGCTCAAGGGCGCCCAGCTGTTCCAGGTGAGAAGCGAAGGTCAGCCCGCCGAGGCGGCCGCCGGTGACGCTGCCGACGGCGCAGGCGACGGGCAGGAGGCTCCCGCGGCCCCGGCGCCCAAGCCGAGCTATCACACGGTCGTCGCTCCCGACGACGGCACCGTCGGCGACTTCGCGGTCGAGAAGAACGACACCGTGACCGCCGACACCGAGGTCACGCAGCTGCTCAAGGACTCCTTCACCGCCCAGGCCGACATCCCCGCCGTCGACCTCTACCGGGTGCCGAAGCTCCCGGAGACCGCATCGATCGCCATCACCGACGGGCCCGAACCCTTCGACTGCACGGCCCTGCGCCTCGACCAGGGGTCCTCGGTCAAGAGCGCCCCGAAGCCCGAGGACGCCGGTGCCGAGGACGGCACCATGCCCGAGGACGGCGGGGCAGGAGCCGCCGGTTCCGGAGACGGGCCGAAGCTCATCTGCGGCATCCCGGACAAGCAGACGGTCTACAACGGACTCGCCCTGACGATGACCGTCGAGGCGGGCAGTGCCGACGACGTCCTCGTCGTCCCCGTCACCGCGGTGCGCGGAGTCACCGACTCCGGCACGGTCTGGGTCGTCGGCGAGGACGGCAGCCAGGAGGAGCGTCCGGTCGAGCTCGGTCTCAACGACGGCGCGATGGTCGAGGTCAAGTCCGGTCTCGAGGAGGGTGAGGAGATCGAGGAGTTCGTTCCCGGCGCCGAACCCGAGGACGAGGACGACATGTCCGGCGGCGAAGAGTTCGACTTCTGATGGGGGCGACGCCAGACATCCCCGCCCCGCCCGGAACCGCACCAATGACAGAGGAGTCCACGGCCGCCTCGGCGCCCCTGCTCTCGCTGCGCCACGTCGCGCGCACCGTGCCCATCGGTGAGGGCACGCTGCTGACGATCCTCTCCGACATCAACCTCGACGTCCGGCCGGGTGAGCACATCGGCATCGTCGGGCGTTCGGGCACCGGCAAATCGACGCTGCTCAACATCCTCGGCCTCCTCGACCTGCCGACGGCAGGGGAGATGGACTTCAACGGGGAGCCGGTGCAGTCGATTCCCCGCAATCGCGCGGCGAAGATGAGAGGCCGGGACATCGGCTTCGTCTTCCAGCAGTTCAACCTTCTGCCCGGCCGCACCGCCGTCGAGAACGTCGAGGCGCCGCTCATGTACGGCACCGGCAGCGAATTCCGGAACCGGCGGAGGATCGCTTCCGAGATGCTCGAGCGGCTCGGTCTCGGCGACCGGATCGATGCGAAGCCGAACCGGCTCTCCGGCGGCGAGCAGCAGCGGGTTGCGATCGCCCGCGCCCTCGTGCGCCGGCCCAAGCTCGTCCTCGCCGATGAGCCGACCGGCGCCCTCGACGTCGAGACCGGCAGGACCGTCATGGGCCTCCTCGACGGCATCACCCGCGAGTCGGGTGCCGCGCTCATCACGATCACCCACGACCTCAGCATCGCGAACATGGCCTCCCGCCGCTACGCCCTCCACCGGGGCGAACTCCAGGCGATCCGCAACGACGCGACGGCGCAGGCGCTCTCCGGCGCGCCGGCGGCAGGAGGTGCCCGATGATCTCAGCATTCCTCGCCTCGATCGTCGAGGCCTGGCAGGAGCTGCGCGTCCACAAGGTCCGGGTCCTCATGTCGCTCATCGGCGTCGGGGTCGCCGTCTGCGGCCTCACCCTCGTCGTCGGCTTCGGCAACATGATGCAGAAGGGACTCGTCGACGACTTCGAGCGCTCTGGCGGTCGTGATTCGACGTACATGTTCTCGGTGATCAGCCCCAGCGGCGAGACGAGTTCGGCAGACGCGGAGAAGATCTCCGACGCGATCGAAAAGACCCAGAGCCGGTTCGACATCGACTACGTGTCGGCGACCGGGCAGTCGGACCTGCGGCTGCAGAGCCCGACGGGCAGCATCGACGCGACGCTGACCATCGTCGATGCCGACTACGAGGTCATGCACAGGGTGCGGGTCGAGCACGGACGATGGTTCACCGCAGCCGACGCCGAGAACATGGCCCCGGCGATCGTCGCCGATCAGGTGTTCCTCGACCAGTACGGCCTCGACGCCGGTGCGCTTCCTGCGACCGTCGACCTGCCCGGGCATCAGGCGGGAGTGGCCACCGTCATCGGGTCGGTCGCCAGCCCGAGCTATGCGGAGATGGGCACCTTCTACGCGCTGAGCGCGCAGGCGGAGAAGTTCGGACCGACGGTCTCCCGTCCCACCGAGTTCGAGATGTGGCTGCCCCCGGACGTCGCGCAGCAGCTGAGCAAGCAGGTCACCTCCGACCTCAAGCGGCAGCTCCCCGGGTACACCATCGACAGCTATCGCAGCGATTTCGCCGAGGATGCCGCCGGCGCGCTCGGCCCCGTGCAGAACGTCCTGCTCGCCATCAGCATCCTCATCCTCTTCATGGGCATGCTCGGGCTCATCAACATCTCGATGGTGACGATCCAGCAGCGGATCAGGGAGATCGGCATCCGCCGCTCCTTCGGCGCGACGAGCCGGCGGATCTTCTTCTCCGTGATGATGGAGAGCGTCGTCGCGACGACCGTGGCCGGCGCGATCGGCGTGCTCATCGCCGTCCTCGTGCTCAAGGCCCCGATCGTCGGGCAGGTGCTCTTCGACGGCATGGTCACCCCGCAGGTGCCGTTCTCCGCAGTCGTCGTCGGCATGCTCGTGTCGATCGGGATCGGGGCGCTCGCCGGACTCGTCCCCGCGCTCGTGGCGATGCGGGTGCGCATCATCGACGCCATCAGGGCGTAGCGCGCGGCGGGAGCCAACCGCCGGGCGACGGGAGCCATACGCCCGGTGACTGCTGCGAGCCCGGACCGAGACGATCGGTCCGGGCTCGCGGCGGTTTCGAGCCGGTGCGCTCAGGCTGTGATCGTCCGCCTCGCTTCACGGAGCAGGACGAGGGCGCCGATGCCGAAGATCACGCTCATTCCGATCTGGGCGAGGCTCGCGACGGCGAAAGCCGTGTCGAAGCCGAAGCCGGCCGCCACCGCGTGGAAGAGCGCACCGAGGAGGGCGACACCCACGGCGATGCCCGCCTGCTGCATCGTCGCGATGAGTCCGCCGCTCAGGCCCGCCACCCGGTCGGGCACGGCGCTGACGACCGTGCCGACGAGCGGACCGAACTGCAGCGCCTGACCGACGCCGAGGAAGATCGAGGGGAGCTGGATCCACAGATTGAAGGCCTCGCCGGCGGCCGCGGCTGCCCAGGCCACCCCGAGCAGGCCGATGACCTGGAGCAGCGTGCCGAGCAGCATCGTGCCCGGGCCGGTGAGCCGCCGGACGACGCGGGGGACGGCGAGCGAGGTGAGGAGGAAGGCCGCGGCGAAGAGGCCCAGGGTGAGCCCGGAGATGTAGGCGGGGTCGTGGTGACCGGTCTGGCTCGTCTGCGCGAAGTTGTACATGAAGGTGCCGAACCCGCCGAAGAAGACGAACGACATGACCATGCCGACCCATGCCGCCGGCATGCGCACGACCTGCGGAGGGATGAGCGGATGGCGGTCGGTCGCCTCGGCGCGGGCCTGCCAGGCGACGAAGGCGCCGAGGGCGAGGACGGCCGTGACGAGGAGGATCACGGGCAGCGGCAGCCAGCCGGTCACCGGTCCCAGGGCGAGGCCGATGACGAGGCAGAGCATGCCGATGCCGAGCAGTCCCGCGCCGCGGAGGTCGAGCGGCACCGGATGAGGAGTCCGGGACTCGGTGAGCCTCAGAGAGCCGAGGAACGCGGCGAGGGCGACGACGGCGCAGCTGAGGAATGCCGCGCGCCAGCCCCACGCCGCACCGAAGAGGGAGATGAGGCCGCCGCCGATGACCTGACCGCTGACGGTGCCGACCCCTGAGAATGCCCCGAAGAGGCTGATCGCCCGCAGCCGCGCCGCACCTGCGAGGGCGTGCTGGATGCTTGCGAGGATCTGCGGCATCATCAAGGCCGCGGCCAGACCCTGCCCGGTGCGGGCGACGAGGAGAGCACCGGTCGTCGGAGCGAGACCCACGGCGAGGGAGACGATGACGAGGGCGGCGGTGCCGATCGTGAAGAGGCGACGCCGGCCGAAGCGGTCGCCGATGCGGCCGCTGAGGATGAGCCCCGCGGCGAACGATGCGGAGAACAGGCCGACGACGAGGGCGGAGGCGGAGTCACCGGCGCCGAGGTCGGCCTTGACGGCGGGGATCGCGATGTTCGAGACGGAGAACATGTAGGTCGCGAGGAACGCGCCGACGTGCAGCGGCCACAGAGTCGCCTCGGACTCCGAGGTCGCGGTCGGTTGGGGGCGCGATGGCGGCTGCGTCGACGATGCGGTCGGGGCGGTCGCCTCGGCGGGGTTGTCGTTGTGGACGGGAGCACTCGATTCTGCCGTGGCGGCACCGGGAGAGATTCTCATGCTCCCATTGTTCGGTCGCGGTGACCAAGGTGGGAGGGCGTGGTCATGGTGGTGGTCGCGCCACCTGGATGCGGGCGGGGGAGTGGGCGGAGAATGAGGGCATGGCACAGGAGAGGACAAGTGAGCTGGGGCGGTTCCTGCGGTCGCGGCGCGATCGGGTGCGGCCCTGCGATGTCGGGCTGGCGAAGGGGACGAGGCGGCGGGTGCCGGGTCTGCGGCGCGAAGAGGTCGCGGTGCTCGCGAACATCGGCACGAGTTGGTACACGTGGCTCGAGCAGGGGAGGGAGGTCCACCCCTCCGAGTCGGTGCTCGAGGCGATCGCCGAGGCGCTGCTGCTCGACCGTGAGGAGCGCGCGCATCTCTTCCTCCTCGGCGGATACCCGGATCGGGCGACGAATCCCGGCGATTCGGAGGTCGGCGAGCAGCTGCGGATGATGCTCGACGAGGTGCTGCCGCTGCCGGCGATGGTCACCGATCCGACGTACACGATCCGCGCGTACAACGAGGTCGAACGGTATCTCACGACCGATCTCGCCGAGGTGGCCCCCGCCGACCGCAACTGCGTCATCCAGGCGTACGAAAACCCCGAGTGGGCCTCGATCTTCCAGCCGATCGACGAGCACAAACGGCTGCTCGTCGCGAAGATGAGGGCGGCGTACGCCGAGTCGCTCGAGGACCCCGAGTGGGGTCCCCTGCTCGAGCGGCTGAGCCGGTACCCCGACTTCCGAGCGCTGTGGGATTCGGGCAATGTCGGGCGGACGCCGGGCCGGACGAAGGTCGTCGAGAACCCCTACGTCGGCACCCTCAACCTCACGATGGCCACGCTCATCGCGCAGGAGAACCAGCGGCTGACGCTGTCGGTGTATCTGCCGGTCGACTCCGTGACCCGGGCGCGGCTGGAGACGCTGCACGGGTGGATCAGGGACGGCAGCATCGAGAAGAAGCGCGCCGAGGTCGTCGCCGAGCATGAACGGGCGCTCGCAACCGCGGCTGATGGGGGCGATCGGCCTGTTCACCTGCGGGTCGTGTGATGGTTCACACTGGGCCTCTGCGATTTCGCATTGCGGTCACGACTCCGATAAGCTGATCCGCGGAGGATTCGCCTAGTGGCCTATGGCGCTCGCCTGGAACGCGGGTTGGGTTAACGCCCTCAGGGGTTCGAATCCCCTATCCTCCGCCAGCAAGCGCAAGCCCCTCACCTGGGAAGATTCGGGTGAGGGGCTTCTGCGTGCCGGGGTGCCCGCGCGACACGGGGCATCGTTGCAGAGGCACACGGCGTCGGTGCGGCGACACGCTGCGATCGGCACGGCGCAGGCGCGACACGGGGCAGATGTCGGGCAAAAGTAAAATTGCCCCACGACTAGTCGCCTGCATTTTCACTTTTGGCCCGCAGGGTGGCGTGCACACTAGCGTTCGCTCGGTAGCCGGTAGCCGGTAGCCGGTAGCCGGTAGCCGGTAGCCGGTAGCCGCCGGCCGGGCCGTCCCTGCGCGCGCCGCAGCTCGCGAAGCTCAGCCGCTCGGGAGCGTGGGCGCTCCGGAGCGGTCTCCGCCGGACGCCAAGCGCCGGCAGTGCTGAACCCCGCCGCTCACCCCATGGTGAACGATGCGGACTTCAGCTTGAGCGCACTGCGCAGCTCGGCGCCGGAGCGGGTCGCGGTCGCCCCCTTCGTCGAGGTCGCCTTCGCCGAGGTGACGAGCCCCGCCTTCGTCCGGGTCAGCGTCACCGTCGCGACGTCGGGCAGGCCGAATGCCTTCGCCATCGCCGCCTGCGAGGGCGTCACCGTCCACGCGGCATTCGGGTTCCCGGCGGCTTTCGACTTCGACGCCGCATCGTCACGGGACTGCAGGTAGGGGACATCGCTGCCCCACACCTCGGCGGCGGAGTTCGTCACCCCCGCCGAGGACGAGGAGTACACGGCGTCGATGAGTGCACCCTTGTACATGACGACCTTCGCGTTCCTCACGTTCGCCCCCGATCCCGACTGCGTGGCCTGGACGGCCCTGCGCCAAGGACCGCTTTCGCGAGCGTTCTCGTGCGCCCAGCCCTTGAAGTGCTGCGAGGTGACCTCGTCGTAGACGTTGCACGCGCAGTCGGCCTTGAGCGGCCCCAGATTGCGGTAGGCATACGTCCGCGCGGCGATCGCCTGCGCCTCGAGCGCAGGCGACTGCCAGGACGCGGGGACCTCGGCGATGCCCGGCAGGTACTCGGAGTTCGTCCGCATGACGCCGAGGACGTTGAGCGCGTTCTTCAGCTGCCGGATCTCGATCTTCCCGTGCCGATAGGTCCCCGTCGACCCCGACTGGGCGCGGCTGACCGCGACCGTCGTCGCCTGCGACCCCGACCAGTAGCGCGTGTTCTGCCACTCGACGGTCATCCACGAACCCTCGTAGGACTGACCCCCGACCTTCGCCCTGACTCTGCCCGACGACGTCCGCTCGACGGTGATCGCCGAGCCCGACTCGACCGTCGTGCGCCCGACCTTGACCCGCAGGCGGCCCGCGGACGGGGTGAGCGTCACCGACTTCTCCCCGGCGAGCAGCTGGACGGTGATGTCGGAGTTCGCGTTCGCCGAGGTCTGCGTGACCGTCGCCGGGTTGTAGTAGTGCTCGAGGATCTGCGTCGCGCTCTTGCCGGCGGCGGCCATCCCGCGGGCCCCGTACTGGCTCATCCCGACCCCGTGGCCGAACCCGGAGCCCTTGAGGGTGAACGACGACGGCGCCGTGGTCAGCTCGATCTTCGCCCCGGCGGCGCTCGTCCACGTGATGCGCCCGTTCTCGAAGTCCTGCCGGGTCACCGAACCCGCCCTGTACTCGTTGCTCGTCGGTACCGAGCGGCCCGTTCTCCCAGCCCGACTTCTGCCACGCCGTGCGGATCGCACCCCACGTCGCGTGGGCCCCGGTCGCCTTCGTCCAATGGATCGTGCCCGCCCTGAACGTCTGGTAGCACCCGCCGTCCCTGAGCGTGCACCGCTCGGGGCTGACCGCCGGGCCCAGCCGTCCGGTGTCCCCGCCGAGCGAGCGGTGCATCGCACCGATGCCGCCGCCGGTGGGATAGGCCGCCGCGGCCGGCGCGGGCACGGTGACGGTGAGCGCGCCGGAGACGGCGACGAGGAGAACGGTGAGCAGACAGGAGAGGACGCCGGACGGCATACGCCCGGTGGAGGAAGCACGCATGTGATGATCATATGCGCAGGTGGCGCGTCCACGGACACACCGAGGTGAAACGCAGACGAACTCCCCGGAACCGCGGTCCCGGGGAGTTCGCGCGCCGAGGCGGCTGGCTCAGCTCAATCCGCCAGCCGGTTCACTTGAGGGCATCGGCGATCGCGGCGTTGAACGCGTCGAGATCGCCGGGGTTGCGGGAGGTGATGAGGTTGCCGTCGACGACGACCTCGGAATCGCTCCAGTCGGCTCCCGCGTTCTCCAGATCGACCTTCGTCGACTCGAACGACGTGAGCTTCCGGTCCTTCGCGAGGTCGGCCTGCGCGAGGATCCACGGGGCATGGCAGATCGCGGCCACCGGCTTGTCGGCGGCGAAGAACGCCTTGACGAGTGCGACGGCGTCCTCATCGGTGCGCAGGGTGTCGGCGTTGATCGTGCCGCCGGGCAGGACGAGCGCGTCGTAGTCGTCGGCGTTCGCCTCGGCGACGGGCACGTCGACGGTGAACGTGTCGCCGTGGTCCCAATCGTTCTCCATCGCCTGCAGGGTGTTCTCCGAGGGCGAGATGATCACGGTCGTCGCGCCCGCCTCATCGAGTGCCGTCCGCGGACTCGTCAGCTCGACTTGTTCGACGCCGTTGGTGAGCAGGAATGCGATCTTCTTGTCGGATACGGCCATGGTGGCTCTCCTTCTCTGGTGCACTGCTGTCGGACACGGGCCGGCGCGATGCCGGTCGACCCGAAGGCTGCGCTTTGACGCAACTCGGGTTGTCTCCATTCAACAGCCTGACCCTGGGAGAACATTCCGAACATCGGCCGGCGGGTCAGGGCAGATGATCCGCGGCGTCCTGGTCAGAGCGTGGGGACCGCGCCGGTCGGGGCGGGGGCGCGAGATCCGCGGGGTCCCGGTCAGGGCGGGGGATCGCCGAGGCGGACGATCGCCTCAGCGGAGGCGGCGACAGCGTCGTCGACCCAGTCGGGGATCGCCGTGCCGATGAAGGGGCGGACGATGCCGTAGGGGGCCAGGCGCGTTCCCATCGAGAGGAGTTCGCGCCGGTGGGGCGTCGGGTCGCCGAAGCGCCGGGCGAGGAGGCCGTCCATCGCCGCGTCGATGTCGTCGTTGATGTGCGCGGCGTCGTCGCGGACGCCGAGCGGGCCCTCGGCGGCGAGTGCCGACTGACGGAAGAGGAGCATCGAACGCGCCTCCTCGGGGTGAGCGCGGCAGAACGCCGGGATGTGGCGCGCCGCGGCCCGTACGGCCTCGTGCGGATCGTCGAGGTCGTACGCGGCGAGGAGGCCGACGTGGAAGCGGCCGATCGAACGCAGCCAGAGGCGGGCGAAGACATCGTCACGGGAGGGGAAGCGGTGATAGATCGATCCCGTCGGGCCGCCGATGCTCCGGGCGACGTCGGCGATCGTCGCCCGGGG
The DNA here is from genome assembly GCF_057364785.1 of Brevibacterium sp. LAARM2_SD2. Classification (NCBI taxonomy): domain Bacteria; kingdom Bacillati; phylum Actinomycetota; class Actinomycetes; order Micrococcales; family Brevibacteriaceae; genus Brevibacterium; species Brevibacterium sp. LAARM2_SD2. Next base: position 55,820 of record NZ_JBNFOM010000017.1, read on the forward strand.
GCCGCTGACGGAGAGCGCATGAGCGGCTCCGTCGAGGATGTCGTCATCGGAGAAGCGCGCAGGTCTTGCCATGGCACCCGATCATAGCTAGTTTTAGAGCATGAGTTTTAGAACGAAGGATTTAAAACCGGCGAGGCGGGAGGCGGAGGACGGGGAGCCAGAAGGCAGGCGGTCAGGCAACCGGGAGCCGCAGAGCCGAGAGCCACGGAACCGAGAGCCGCAGAACCGAGAGATCCCCCGCTGGGCGCTCATCGCCGGCTGGGGCGCGCTCGTGCTCCCGCTGCCGAGCGTGGCTTGGCGGATCGCGCTGCTCGCCGGTCTCGATGTGGGATTCGGCCTCGCGGACGAGGTGCGGTTCTCCGCTGGCGGCGTCGTCTACGTCCTCGGCCTCGAGGTGCTCACGCTGCTCGTCGCCGTGGCGGGCTTCGGACTCATCCGGCCGTGGGGCGAGGTCGTTCCGCGGTGGGTGCCCCGCCTCGGCGGGAGGACGATCCCACCCCTGGTGCCGCTCATCGTCGGCGGCATCGGCACCGTGGTCCTGCTCGGGCTTATCGGGTCCGTGCTCGTGAAGTTCGTCCTCGCCTGGACCGGGGTCGTCCCCGGCTGGACGCCCGATGTGGGGATGAGTGCGGGGGAGCGGGCCGTCCTGCTGGCCTGCTACATCCCGTTCTTCGTCTGGCCCGTCGCGATCGCTGTCGCGCTTATCGGCTACGGGCGCAGACGCCTCGGGGCCCGGTCCGCGCGCGTGTCTGCGGACCGGACCCCGGGGTCGGCCGTCACTGTGTGAGGTAGTCCGTCTGCTCTGCGGTGAAGGGCTTCGGCTCCATCCGCAGCAGCACCTTCCCGACGGGGTGGCCGCCGGTGAGGAACCCGTAGGCGGCGCGGACGTCGTCGAGGTCGAACACCCCGCCGATGGGCACGACGACGTGGCCGTAGGCGATCGCCATCGCCAGCCAGGGGAGGTCGTCGCGGCGGGCCTTCGCCTGGCCGTCGGTGTGGACGCCGTACTTATCGGCGACCTGCGGGCCGGCGGCGATCGAGTTGATCCGCGCGGCGGGAACGCCGAGGCCGAGGAGCATCTCGATCTCATCCTCGCCGCGCGTCGAATACGCGGCCTGGATGCCGTCCGGGGCGGCTTCGCGCAGACGCTCCTCGAGCTCGGGACCGTATTCGACGGCGTCGATGCCGAGTCCGTCGAGCAGCTGGACGTTGCCGGGGCTCGTCGTGCCGATGACACGGGCGCCGAGGCCGAGGGCGAGCTGGGCGGCGATGATGCCGACCCCGCCCGAGGCGCCGGAGACGAAGATCGTCTCGCCGGCCTGCGGGGCGATCGCGCGGATGCCGGCGACCGCGGTGCTCCCGGCGACGTTGAGGCCGCCGGCGACATCGGTGCCCAGTCCCTTGGGGATCTTGTTGAGATGCTTGGCGGGATCCTTGACGAGGACGTAGTCGGCCTCCGACTGGTTGGGGACGCCGCCGAAGACGAGGTCGCCGGGGGAGAAGTCCTCGACGCCGTCGCCCACCTCGGCGACGACACCGGAGAAGTCCATGCCGAGGCCGCGAGTGCCGCTGCCGGACCCGAAGCTTCCCGAGAGGATCGCGAGGTCGACCGGGTTGAGGCCGGCGAAGCGGACCTGGACGCTCACCTGTCCCGGGCCGACCGTGGGGGACTCGACGTCGACGACCTCGAGTTCGTCGGTCGTGCCGTGATTGTCGTACTGGACGCGCTTGGTCATGCTGCACTCCTCAAATGGTGGGAATCGCTCGCGGTCGGGACCGTGGCGCAGGCTGAGCCCTGCACTGTCATCAACGACGCACACGCGGGTCGCATTCCCGGGACGCGGGCCTACCCTGGGAGGTGGGAAGGGGCAGATCGGGCTCGCCGAGGTGGTCCGGCGCTCCCGTGATCGGAGGAGGAGCCAGCGATGGCCAAGTACCAGATCTTCAAGCACTACCGGGGGACGCCGGAGTACATCGACTTCGTGCCCATGGACCAGTGGACGCCCGCTGAGGTCGACGCGCACGTCCAGTACATGAACGATTTCGCCGATCGGCTGCGCGAGTCCGGCGAATTCGTCGACTCGGCGGCGCTGTCGCCGGACGGCGCCTTCGTCCGGGCGTCGGGGCCGGACCTCTCCCCGGAGGTCAGGTCGCCGTTCCCCGATTCGAAGGACCTCGTCGCCGGGTGGATGATCATCGACGTCGCCGACTGGGATCGCGCGCTCGCGCTCGCCGCCGAACTCTCCGCGGCCCCCGGCTTCCAGGGTGCCCCGATCAACGAATGGCTCGAGGTCCGGCCCTACCTCGGCGACGACGCGCACTGACGGTTTGACGACGCGCGCTGACGGTGCGACGCCGGTGCGACGACGCGGAGTGACGGTGCGACGACGCGCGGCGAACACGCGATGTGGGGCAGAATGAGGGTGCGCGGCAATGGGAACGACAGCGAGGGGACGAGCATGGTCGAGGCGACGGTGGCTGGTGTCAGGGCGGAGCTCGCCGAGCTCGAGGACCCCAAGGCTCGTGCGGTCAATGAACGGCACGGCGACGACCACGGGGTCAACCTCACGAAGCTGCGCGGCATCGCGAAGGAGCTGAAGAAGAACGACGACCTCGCCCGGCAGCTGTGGGCGACCGGGGACACCGCCGCCCGCCTCGTCGCGATCCTCATCATGCGTCCGCGCAGCTGGGACGCGGCCGAGCTCGACGCGATGCTCCGGGAGTCGCGGGTGCCGAAGGTCCACGGGTGGCTCGTCAACTACATCGTCAAGAAGTCGAAGCACGCCGAGGCGCTGCGGACGACGTGGATGGCCGACCCCGATCCGGTTGTCGCCTCGGCCGGATGGGCTCTGACCTCGGAGAGGGTGGCGAAGGATCCCGAGGGCCTCGATCTGCCAGGCCTCCTCGACGTCATCGACGCCGAGATGAAGGAGGCACCCGAACGCCTGCAGTGGGCGATGAACGAGACGCTGGCGTCGATCGGCATCGAGAACCCCGAGCTCAGGGACCGTGCGCTCGAGATCGGCGAGCGCCTCGAGGTGCTCAAGGACTATCCGACGCCGCCGAACTGCACCTCGCCGTTCGCCCCGATCTGGATCACGGAGATCGTCCGCCGCCGCGCCGAGGGGAAGTGACGGCCGGCGCGACGATCGGGCGGACCGGCGACCGGACGACCAGCGTCTGACCGGCGCGGCCTCAGCGTCCGCTGGCGAGTTCGCGCAGCGCCTCGACGTGACCGTCGAGGCGGGCGGCGCCGTCCTTCGTGATCGAGACCCAGGTCCGCGGCCGTTTGCCGACGTAGCCCTTCGCGACCTCGACGAGACCGGCCTTCTCCAGTGCCGTGATGTGTCGGGAGAGCACGGAATCCGAGACTCCGAGCGAATCGCGCAGCAGCTTGAACTCCGCGCGATCGCGGTTCTTCAGGCTGGCGACGAGTCCGAGCCGGGTCGGGTTCCCGAGGTCCGGATCGATCGGGAGAGGGTCTCGCCGAGGTGGGGGATCGTCTCCTCGGGCGCGGACTCCGAATCGGCTCCCGTGCCGTCGGTGGGGGCGGTGGAGGGGGTCATCGTGGTCTCCTCATTCGTCTCTGCGCGCCTCACCGGCGCAGTCCGATGAGAGCACCGAGGATGCCTGCGACCCAGACGACTCCGGCGGCGGCGACCGTCACCCACGATCCCGCGGTGAGGCTGTCGGCGATCACCCCGGCGATGAAGGCGAGGACGATGACCGGCAGCCAGGTCAGCAGCAGGAGCGTCGACCGGCGGCTCCAGCTCAGGGCGGAGACGAGGTAGACGACGAGCGCGGCGGCGAGCCACGCGGCGCTCGCCCCGAGGAGGGTGAGCTGGGTCGTCGAATCGTCGATGAGCGCCATTCCGACGAGCCCGATCGAGGCCGCGGCGCTGATGACGAGGAGGAAGAGGACGAGCGGCCACGCATCGGTGCTGCGGGCCTGCTTCTGCGTCGAATCGATCTGGGCGAGGAGGTCGGTGGCTTGCTGCGGGGTGGGCGTGGTCATGGCTGCTCCTTCGATGCGATTGCGGATCCGCCGAGGCGGCCGATCCAACGAGATGACCGTTGACTTCCGGTGGAAGTGATTTCACCCTACCAACTACTTTCTATATTGGAAAGTAGTTTCTCGGAGCAATCTCAGAGCGTCGAGGCGGCCACCGTCGCGGCGAGCTCCGTCGCGGTCTCGAGATGCTCCTCGTCGACCGCGCCGGTGAGGACGAGCGGATCGAAGACGAGCGACCATCCCAGCCCGGTCGTGATCTGCGTCATCGCGGTCTCCGCGCCGGTCGTGTCATAGCCGCCGTGTATCCAGTAGGAGAACGGCCGACCAGCCGTGGGCTCGCGCACCGCGTCGTACGTGGTGTCGAAGAAGTGCTTGAGCGCCCCGGAGATGTAGCCGAAGTTCGCTGTCGTCCCGAGCACGTAGGCGTCGGCGGCGAGCACGTCGTCGACGGTGGCCTCGAGGGCGGGTCTGACGGTGACGTCGATGTCGCCGAGCTCGGGCAGGCGCAGTCCGGCCTCGGCCGCCTCGGCGATTCTCTGCGTCGATGGTGACGGTGAGTGATGAACGAGCAGTACGCTGACCATACGGCCACGATAGACGCAGTCGATGGGGACTGGGGAGAGAGAATGAGCAAGGAGACCGAGGAGACCATGGCAGTCATCGTCGATCCGCTGCGCGGGCGCACCCGTCCGGTGGCCAGCCATACCGACTCCGAGATCATCGACGTCCTCACCACGGGGTACGACCCGAGCGACTGGGCGGTGCTCACCGGGGCGGGGATGAGCACGGATTCGGGAATCCCGGATTACCGCGGCCCCGATGCCGCGCCCCGCCGGCCGATGACGATCCAGAACTTCCTCTCCTCGCCCGAGCAGCGTGCTCGGTACTGGGCGCGGTCCTGGGTGGGCTGGCCGCGGATGGAGTGGGCGGATCCCAACCCCGGTCACCTCGCGCTCGCCCGTCTGCCGGTCGCCGGCATCATCACTCAGAACGTCGACGGGCTCCACCAGACCGCGGCGCGGGAGGTCGGCAGCCGGAGTCCCGTCATCGACCTCCACGGCAGCCTCGACCGAGTCGTGTGTCTGAAGACCGGCCACACCTTCGACCGCGACTGGGTGCAGGACGAGCTCACCGCCCTCAACCGCGATTTCATCGCGCTCACCGGCATCGATCCGATCGACGTCGAGACCGCACCCGACGGCGACGTCGACCTCGAGGAGACCGCGCACTTCCGGGTCCTCGACTGTCCGATCTGCGGCGGACTCCTCAAGCCCGATGTCGTCTACTTCGGCGACGCCGTCCCGCCCGATCGCGTTGCCGGGGCGAATCGGATCTCTGATTCGGCGGCGGGTCTCCTTGTTCTCGGATCGTCGCTCGCGGTGCTCTCGGGGCTGCGCTTCGTGCGGTCGGCGGCGAAGGAGGGCAAGCCGGTCGTCATCGTCACCGACGGCCCCACCAGGGGAGATGACCTTGCCGATTACCGGTCGATCTCCCGGGTCACCGACTTCGTCAGAGAGTGGGCGTCCAGAGAAATCCAATGAGGCAATGACAGACTGCCACCATGACCAGTCTTGCTCGCGCAGAACGACTGCGCCTCGTTGCCGCTGCCCGCGCCGCCGGTGAGGACGCGCCCACCCTCTGTGAGGGGTGGACGACCAGGGACCTCGCCACCCACCTCGTCATCCGCGAACGCGAACCCGTCGCGGCCATGGGGATCATGGTCCCCGCGTTCGAGGGCAGGCTCGAGGACAAGGAGCGCGACTACGCGTCGATGCCGTACTCCGAGCTGCTCGGCCTCGTCGCCGCCCCACCGAAGTGGACCCCGGGAGCGTGGCCCGGCGTCGGCTCGGTGATGAACACGACCGAATACCTCGTCCACCATGAGGACATCCGCCGTGCCGAACTCGAATGGTTCCCCCGCCGCCTCTCCCGGAAGGACAACGCGACCGTGTGGGCCCAAGCCCGGTTCGCGCTCCTGCCCTACGCGGCGAAGGCGAAGGGCCGCACCGTCATCGTCAGTCCCGGCTTCGGCACCCACGCCGCCGGCCGCGGAGAGACGACGACCGTGACCGGCGAACCCGTCGAGGTCCTCCTCTGGCTCCTCGGCCGCACCGACCACGCCCTCGTCGACGTGCGCTGAGACCCGCCGAGGCGGGGCGAAATGCCGGTGTTGACCGCCCGCCGAGGTGGTGCCGGGCGCCCGCCGAGGAGGTGTCGGGCGCGCGCAGAGGAGAGGCCGGGCGCCCGCCCGATGAGCCTGTCGGATGCGACCGGGGGAAAACCCCCGCCGAGGTCGACGGATAGGTCCCTTTCCCCTCACCGGTCCGGTTCCTAGGCTGAAGCCATCAGCCTGGAGTTCGGACCACACGAGAGAGGCACCGCGATGAGCACACCGGTCGCACCCCAACCCGACAATCGATTCGACCCGACCGGAACAGGCCAGCTGGGAGCCCGGCCGGACGTGACCGATCCCGACCGGCAGTCGGCCTACCCGCAGCGGCCCGACGCACCCCGGTCGTACGCCCAGGGGCCCTACGCCCAGCCGCATGCCGATCAGCCCTATCCCGATGAGCCCTACGCTGATCGGCTCTACCCGGCCCAGCGAGCGGCAGAGGATCCGGGCAAAGTGCTCGGCATCATCTCGCTCGTCGCGACCCTGTCGACGTTCATCGGCTTCAACTTCATCGGCCCGGCCATCGGCATCGTCACCGGGTACATGGCCCGTCGCGCCTCGAAGGAGGCGGGCTTCGGCGACAACGAGTTCGGCAAGTGGGGCTTCATCCTCGGCCTCGTCTTCATCGGCATCGCCGTCGTCGGCGGCTTCCTCGGCGTCTCGCTCAGCGTGCTCGCCGCGATGATGTCGTAGCCGCGATGATGTCCTAGCCGCGACCGCAGCAGAGGGCCCGCGCCCGGTCACCCCGACCGCGCGCGGGCCCTCTGCCGTGCTCAGCACCCGACCTTGCACTCAGTACCCGACCCAGGCTCCGCGCTCCTGGTCGAGGACCTTCGGGTGGAGGAGGGTCGAGGCTTCGACGTTCCTCACCGACGCACGGTCGCGGTCGGGCGGGAACGTCGTCGAGGCGCTGAGCACCTCGGGGGTGACGAACCTCAGATCCGTCGGCGCATCCGGCGCCAGGGCGACGATCGGACCGGTGCCGCCGTCGGTCCCCGCCGGAGTGCCGCTGCTGCCGGCATCCCCGGGAGCCGCGGCGAGGAAGTAGCCCCAGTCGCCGAAGCTCGGGACATCGACGTGGTACGGCGTCGTCGCCAGTCCCGCCTCGGTGACGGCCTGCCCGATTCCCCAGTACGCCTCCGGGGCGAAGTACGGGGAGCCCGCCTGGACGACGAGACGGGCCCCGGGGGCCATGACCTGCCTGATGAGCCCGTAGAACTCGACGCTGTAGAGCTTCGAGGTGGCGACGTCATCGGGGTCGGGCAGATCGGCGATGACGGCGTCGTAGGCCGGGTGCTCGGTCTCCCGCAGCCACGTGAACGCATCGGCGGCGACCGTCGTCACCCGCGGATCGTCGAGCGAGTTCTCATTCGAGGCCGTGAAGTGGGGCGAGGTGCGGGCGAGGTCGAGACGCGGGGATCGAGGTCGACGAGGGTGACGGTTTCGACGTCGGGGTACTTGAGGATCTCCCGCACGGCGAGCCCGTCGCCGCCGCCGAGGACGAGGACATTGCCGCGGGGCCCGTTCATCAGCGGATGGACGAGGGACTCGTGGTACCGGTACTCGTCGACCGAGGCGAACTGCAGGTCCCCGTTGAGATAGAGGCGGGTGTCACCGGTGCGCAGGGACTCGGTGACGACGATCTCCTGGTAGTCGGTGCGCTCGGAGACGACGATGGGGTCGCGGTAGAGGCGCTGCCGCGTCGTCACCTCGATGTCGTCGGTGAAGACCCACACGACGGTGAGGCCGCCGACGATGAGGACGAGGAGGCCGGCGAGCAGGACCCGGGTGCGGCGGGCCACCTCGGCGCGGAAGAGCCAGAGGACGATGAGGATGCCGACGACGGTGTTGGTGATGCCGACCGCGAGCGCCCCCTTCGTCAGCCCGAAGAGGGGGAGGAGGACGAACGGGAAGGCGAGTCCGCCGACGAGGCCCCCGACGTAGTCGGCGGCGAAGAGATCGGCGACGGCGCTCGAGGCCCGCTGCGCCCGGATGCGCTGGACGAGCTCCATGAGCAGGGGGATCTCCGCGCCGATGAGCGCTCCGATGAGGAACGCGAGCCCGACCATCGCCACCGTGTAGACGTCGGCGAAGGCGAAGGCGAGGTAGAGGAGGATGACGGAGAGGCCGCCGATGATGCCGAGGGCGGCTTCGATGAGGGCGAACGCGACGGCGGCGAAGCGGGTGAGGCGCTTCGTCGCGAGCGACCCAATGCCCATCGCGAAGACCATGACGCGAGCACGATCGAGGCCTGGACGATCGTGTCGCCGAGGAGGTAGGACCCGAGCGCGACGAGCGCGAGCTCGTAGACCATCCCGCAGCTCGCGCAGATGAAGACGGCGAGAAGGACGAAGAAGCGGGCAGGACCCGGTTGCAGCGGGAGCGTCAGCGGTGCCGGTGCGGTCGTGCTCAATGCGGTCGCATCCTGCGGGCAGCGCCCGTGCCGGGCCGGGCAGACGGTGGGGCAGGGGTCACAGGAGTGCGGCGGCCATGATGCCGGCGATGCCGATGTGCGCCGAGGCGTTGACCCACACCTCGGGGTGGAGCGTGGTCGCGTTGACGATCTCACCGCGCTTGCCCGGGGTGAGGGCGTCGATGAGGAGGAAGCTCGCGGCCATGAGGATGATGCCGATGATGCCGAAGAGCAGCGTCGTGACGATGCCGGCGCCGAGGTCGTCGGCGCTCGCGCGGATCGCGGCGATGACGATGATCGCGACACCGAGGAGGTCGGAGGCGACGAGGACGGCGGCGTTCGGCGACTTCTGCTCCCAGAGCACGACGTGGAGCTTGCCCGGGGTGAGGAGGTCGACGACGAAGTAGCCGATGAACATGAGGAGGATTCCGCTCGCGGCATACGCGAGGACGACCCCGGTCTCGTAGAGGAGCATGTCGAGGATCATGGCTGCCTTTCCTGGTGCTGTCGTCGCTGGTTCGGTCGCTGTCTGGTCATCTGGCCGAGGTGGTTCGACCGGCCGGGGCGGCGCCTCGGGGTCGTGCCGCTCCTCTGGGTCGTGCCGCTCATTTGCCCGACCCCGGTCCGCCGCCGCGGAAGTTCGAGCCGTCCCCGTAGTTCGACCCGGTTCCGCCCGAGCCGCCGCCGAAGAAGAACGGGAAGAAGAAGAATCCTCCGCCGCCGGAGCGGGAGGCGTCGCATCCGACGTAGTCGTAGTTGTCGCCGTTCTTCACGTAGTCGCCCTGGCCGGGGTTCTCCACGTACTGGTTGTCGACGAGGTCGTAGTCCCCGCAGTTCGCGCCGCCCGAACTGCTCCCGCAGCTCTGGAACATCATCGCGACGAGGAGGAGGACGACGACGAGTCCGATGACGGCGCCGCAGCCGAAGCGGCGCGGCTTCCTCCCCGAGCCCCCACCCGAGCTTCCGCCGCCCCGTCCACCGGGGCCATTGCCGAAGGGACCGTTGCCGACGGGGCCGTTGCCACCTGGTCCGCCGCCCCGTCCGCCGGGGCCGTTGTCGAAGGGCCCGCCTCCGAACCGGTTGCCGCGGTTGTGCTCGGCGTCGAAGTCGAAGGAGCCGCCGCCGGTGGAGATGTTCGGATTGTTCGACATCACCGCCCACCCCTCGCCGAGGCGGTCGCCGGCTCCGGTGCGCCCGTGAGCGCGGTCGTCGTGCGGACGATCTCCGCGTGCTGCGGGTAGACGTGCCACGTCTCCCACGCGAGGTGGCCCTGGCCGGCGGTCGTGAGCGCGAGTGCGGTGAGCGCATCGCGGTCACCGGGGAACCGGGCGATGACGTGACGGTCATGGGCGCGGACACGATCGTGCACCTCGGCGACGGACGTGCGGAACTCCGCCGGATGCGCCGTGCGGGTGCACCGGAACTCATGGCGGGTCAACCCGGCCCACGCACCACGGGTCCGCACCGGGGCATCCCAGCTCGGCAGGGCCGTGACGGTGGTCGGTGCTTGAGCCGGCACCTCGGCCGGCGGGCACGCGAAGGTTTCGATGAGGAGGTCACGGGCCGCGGTGGCGAGGATGACCTGATGCGAGGAGCCGATGACGTGGAGCTCGAGCCGCAGCCCCGCACCGGTGACGCCCGCCGGCTGAAGGTCGACGATCTCACTGGCCAGCGGCGCGATCCGCGGACGGTCCAGGGAGAACCGGAGGTCGTCGGCGCTCGTGTCGGCGAAGGGGACGTCGACGGTGACGTGAGGGGCGGTCAGGCTCATCAGCTGCTCGAGTAGATCGTGAAGGAGCCGACGGGGACGGGTTCGCCGGTGCTGACCTCCCAGCGGCCGTGGTCGAAGCGCTCGAACGCCAGCAGCTTCCCGTCGGGGGACTCGTAGTCGACGTAGTCGAGGCCGCCCTTCTCGTTGAGCCCCGTCGTGCCCTCGGAGCGGTAGGTGGCGGTGCCGTGTTCGACGAGGCTGTAGTCGGTGCCGTCGATCGTGATCGACTTCGACGTCGGTTCGATGTCGAGGTCGGGTCGGTCGCGCCAGCGCGAGACCTGGAGGTCGGGGTCGTGCTCGACGGTCAGCCACAGGCGGGTCGCGGAGTCGTCGGACTGGAAGAAGTGCTCAGCCCAGTCGTAGCCGCCCTCGGAGATCCGCAGGGTGCCGCGCACGAAGTACTTCTCATTGCCGAACTCGAGGAGGTCGCCGGCCTTGATCTGGGCGGGGTCGCCGCCGGTGTTCTGGTCGGCGGCGAAGGGGTCGCGCGGGGTGCTCGGGGCAGAGTTCCGCGCCTCGCGCTCCCTCTGCGCCTTCTTCGCCCGCGACCGCACGATGAGGATCGTGACGATGACGACGATGATGAAGACGACGATCATGATGATGACGTTGGAGGAGGACACGGTAGCCTGCTTCGCTTCGATAGCCGGTGCGGTCAGAGTCAGTCTAATCGACAACCGGGCTTTCGAGAGCGGTCATCGTGTCGGCGACGACGAAGCCGAGCTCTGCGTTGAGCGCGAGCATCGCCTCATTGTCCGTGGCCGTGTACGTCTGCAGCCAGCGGACCGCGGCGGCCTCCGGGAGGTCGTGGAGCTGGCGCAGGTTCGCGATCTTCAGCGCCCGCCCGATGCCGCGGCCGCGGTACGCGCGGTCGACGAGGGTGTCCTCCTGGACGGCGATCTCCGGGGCGTGCCGGGAGACCATGATCTCCGTGTACCCGACGGCCAGCGGCTCGTCCCCGGTCATCTCCGCCATCGAGCTGACGAGGACCCAGCCCTGTTCGTCCATCCGCTCCTCATGGCTGCGGATCGCGGCGACGTCGGCGTGGTGGTCGGTGCGGGTGAGAGCGCCGAGGGGGACGTCCTCGTCCATCTGCTTGCGCAGGGTCGCCCACGCCTCGACGAGCTCCTCGGGGCACATGCCGATCCACGAGACGATCGACCAGTCGGGGTCGGGGTGGACCTCGGTGGGATCGGCGGGACCGACGTCGGGGGCCGGAGCGGCTCGGGACTTGTAGCGGTTGGCGTCGGCGTCGAGATAGGCGGGCAGGTCGAGGAGCAGACGCTGCTCGGCGTTGCCGACGTGCATGCCGCGGGATTCGGCGAAGGCGATGCCGGCAGGCGAATAGGTCTCCGTCTGGACGATCGTCGCCGCGGAGTCGCGGAGGATCCCATCGACCGCCTCGGCGATCGTCGTGCCGTGGCCCTGCCGGCGGTGGGCGGGGAGGACGGCGAGTTCGACGAGGGCGGGGGAGTCGGAGACGAGGGTGATCTCCGCCCCGCCGATCGCCTCGTCGCCGAGGCGGGCGAGCAGGGCGATGTCGGTCCTGTCGTGGCGGGGGTGGGCGAACTGGACGAGCATCGACTCCTCGCTCTGCCACCACACGGCGGTTCGATCGTCCGTGTAGCCCTCGCGCATGATCGTCAGCCACTGCCTGAGACCGTCGGCGTCGTCGGCGTCGAGGCGGGTCACGATGAGCTCAGCCATGCAATGAGTGCATCATGTGACGCGTGCCATTGCAAGGGTTATCCCCGGTCAGGTGGGGTGTTCGGGCAAATGCCCTTGCCGTGTCAGCGGTCCTTCGGGCCTGGGTGCGTGGGGCCCTTTCCGGGACGCTGCTCGCCGTCGTGGCCGTCCTTGGGCAGGCGGGAGCCGATGTGCGTGCCCGGCTTCGTCATCACCCGGTGGACGAGGAAGAAGCCCACGCTGAAGACGATGACGATGGCGATCGTGAGGAAGATGATGGCGCCGAGTCCCGGAGGCATCACTTGGCCAATCGCCGGCGGTCGAAGAAGTTCGCGTACCGGGCGCGGAAGCTGCCCATCCCGATCGACCCGCCGACGACGATGGTCGGGGCGCGTCCGGTGGGCACCGCGTCGACGAGGGTCTTGACCGAACCCCACGACTTCGAGAGATCCTCGACGTTGACGGCCCAGTCCTCGGGGACGACGACGATGAGCGAGCCCATCCCGGCGACGACCTCGATGTCGATCGTCGCCAGCGTCGTGTCGGCCTCGAGGAAGTTGAGCTCGATGTTCGACATCGACGGTTCGGCCCGGATGTAGGGCGGGACCTGCCAGCGGCCTCGGCGGTGCTCGGACTCCCACGTCGCCTTGACGACGAGCGGATCGGACGGATCCCAGCCGCGGGTCTGCTGATGGGGCGGGAGCCGGCGGGCCGGTGCGGAGGGCGGGGTTCGGCGGGCCACCTCGGTGCGGGGACGGTAGCGCTCCGAGGGCAGCTGAGTCGTGAGATCGGAGAGGACCTCATCGAGGTCGATGGGGAACTTCGCGCGCTGGACGAGCTCCATCCTCTCGTCGAGCTCCTCGACGGTGATCCGGCCGTCCCCGGCGGCTTCGCGCAGCATCTCGATCGCCTCGTCGCGCTCCTTGTGCCCGATCCGGAAGGTGCGGGCGGGATCGGAGTCCTCGGGCGGAGAGACGGCGTCGGTCATACGCACTATCGTGCCCGACATGGGGCCAGGGTCACAACGGGGACCGGTTCACAACGGGGACCGGGGCGAGGGACCGGTCGACGGACTGGTTGGCGACGATGACCGTGTCCTACGTCAGGGGGTGGCATTAGGCTTGTCCTGTGTCCACCGCACTGTACAGACGTTACCGCCCAGAGACCTTCGACGAGGTCATCGGTCAGGAGCATGTGACCGAGCCGCTCAAGGCCGCGATCGAACGCGGTCGCATCAATCATGCCTACCTGTTCTCGGGGCCGCGCGGCTGCGGAAAGACCACCTCGGCGCGAATCCTCGCGCGCTGTCTCAACTGCGAGAAGGGGCCGACCCCGATTCCGTGCGGTGAGTGCCCGAGCTGCCGCGACCTCGCCAACGGAGGACCCGGGTCGCTCGATGTCGTCGAGATCGACGCGGCCAGCCACAACGGCGTCGATGATGCCCGTGACCTGCGCGAACGCGCGATCTATGCGCCGGCCCGCGACCGGTACAAGGTGTTCATCCTCGACGAGGCGCACATGGTGACCTCGCAGGGCTTCAACGCTCTGCTCAAGATCGTCGAGGAGCCGCCGCCGCACATCAAGTTCATCTTCGCGACGACCGAACCCGAGAAGGTCATCGGGACGATCCGGTCGCGGACCCACCACTACCCGTTCCGGCTCGTGCCGCCCGAGGCGCTGGGGAACTATCTCGAAGAGCTCTGCGCGCGGGAGAACGTCCAGGTGGACAAGGGCGTGCTGCCGCTCGTCGTGCGTGCCGGCGGCGGGTCGGTGCGAGACACGCTGTCCGTGCTCGACCAGCTCATCGCGGGGTCCGGGCCCAACGGCGTCGACTATGCGACGGCGGTGGCGCTGCTCGGCTACACGCCGGACTCTCTGCTCAGCGACATCGTCGACGCGTTCTCCGCCGGGGACGGTGCAGGCGTCTACCGGGCGATCGAGCGCGTCATCGAATCGGGGCAGGATCCGCGGCGGTTCGTCGAGGACCTGCTCGAGCGGATGCGCGATCTCATCGTCATCCATGCCGCTCCCGAGGCCGCGCATGCGTTCCTGCCCGAGGTGCCGCCGGACCGTCTTGAGCGCCTCACCCTGCAGGCGCGCGGGTTCGGCCAGGCCGAGCTCTCCCGTGCCGCGGACATCCTCAACCAGGGCCTGACGGAGATGTCGGGGGCGACCTCGCCGCGGCTCCAGCTCGAGCTCATCTGCGCCCGCATCCTCCTGCCCGCCACCACCCGCAGCCGCGATGCCGTGCTCAGCCGCGTCGAGCGGATGGAGCGCCGGATCGGCATGTCCGCCTCCGGGTCGGGTGGGACGATTCCGCAGGCTCCCGTGCAGGCTGTTCCGCAGACTCCCGCCGAGGCGGTCGGTCCGGGTGCCGGGGCTGCCGGTCAAGGCGGTGCGCCGGTTGGTGACGGTCGGTCGGGTGCGCCGGTTAGTGGCGGCCAGGGCGGTGCCGGTGGTCAGGGTGGTGCGCCGGCTGGTGCCGGCGGTGGCGGGTCGGCGCAGGGCGCTGGGCCTTTCACGGATTCCGCCCCTGACGATTTCGACGAGCTCACCGCGATCGCGGCGGCGGCCGAATCCATGCTCAATGACGTGCCGGCGGCGGACTCCGCTCCGCACGCGGGTTCCGCTCCCGAACCGGGGTCGGCTCCTGCTGGGAACTCATCTCCTGCTGGCAACTCTGCTCCTGAACGCTTCGCGTCCGAGAACCCTGCTCCCGGAGGAGAGGGGGCTCGTAGCTCGAGCGGTGCCCCGGCGGGCCACAGGACGAATGCGGATCATCACGGATCACCTCGTCCCGGGTCGAACGCGCCGTCCGAGCGCAGGTCGTCCGAGTTCGGACCTGCCGAGCATGGGCCAACCGGGCGCGGGTCTGCCGACGCGCGGTCCGCTGACTCGCCTCCCAATGACCCGCGATCTGCCGACTCGCGATCTGCCGACCCGCGACAGGGTCAACCGCAGCAGTCGGCCGAGCAGCCCCAACAATCGGCAGGTCGGCCACAGCAGGACGCGCCGATGCACGCGCACCCGGGACCGCAGGGTCCCGGCGACAGTCAGCGCTCTGGTTCGCCGGAATCCGCTCGACAGAGCGACGGTGGCGAGCAGCGTTCCACGACTCAGCCGGCCGATTCTCGGCCCGCGTCGCCGTCTGCCGATCGTCCGTCGCACCCTGATGTTCAGCGCCCTGACCCGGTCGCCGACGAGAGTTCAGCGAATTCGGCACCGGCGGCATCGGGTGCCGGAGCCGGCGGCATCGGCGGAGAGATCGAAGCGATCCGTCGCGCCTGGCCGAGCATCCTCGCAGCGGTGGAGAAGCGCAGCCGCCTGACCCGCGCGATCATCGCTGCGAATGCGATCCCTCAGTCTTTCGCCGACGGCGTCGTCTACCTCGGCTTCAACAACGCCGGTTCGGTCCAGGGGTTCCAGCAGCGCGACCACGCGGCGAAGCTCGCCATGGCGATCAACGATGTCCTCGGCATCGAGGCTCGCATCGACATCGGCGACGTCGGACGCATCGGCGGCAATCAGGGCGGGAACTCAGGCGGACACGACCAGTCCGGACATGGCCTGAACCCGGCCGGCGGCAACCGCGGGCCGAGTGCTGACTTCCGGCGGCCGAGCCCGCAGGAGGTCGCCGCTGTCGTCGGGACCCGCGAGGTCGACAAGCCCCAGGTCGACCATGAGAAGTTCTGGGAGACCGGCGACTCGCCGCAGGGTCCCTGGTCCTCCGACGACGAGGAGGGGGAATCACCGGCTCAATCGGGTGCGTCGGAGAACTCTGCCGAGGCAGAGGACGCCGCCGATTCGACCCCCGCGGCACCCTCCGCTGACGAGCCGACTTCCGTTGACCGGTCGACTTCAGCCGACGATCCGGCCGCAGGAGTCGACACGGAATCCACCCCGGCCGATCCCGATTCGACCGCTGTGGCCCCCGTCGCTGACGGACTGGTCGGAGGCGTCGATTCCGCTTCCGCTCAGTCTGATTCCGCTCCGGCTGATCCGGACACCGGCGCTGCTCCCGTCGATCACGGTGTTGCTGCCGTCGACTCCGACATCGTCGTTCCCGACCTGTCCGATGAGGACTTCTTCGGTCCGCCCACGACCGGTGCCGGCCTCGGCGCCCCGGACGGCGGAGACTCAGCCATCGGAGAAGCAGCGTCGTCAGCGGTCGCGACGAACGCTGCGACGGACTCGCGAGCCGACGAGAACAGCACTGCGAGTTGGACTGATTCCGGGACTGGGGCCGGTGCTTCGACGTCTGCCGCCGATGAGTCGGCCGATGAGCCGATGGAGTACGTCCAACCACGGTGGGAAGAACCCGTCTGGCACGATGCGCCGCAGCGTTCGGGTCCAGCAGCCGCGGACGTCGACTCGACGAGTGCCGGCAGCGGTGCCGTCGACGTCGGGGCTGTCGTCGTGCCTCCTCCCGAGGACGACGATCTCGACTACCTCGGCGCGTATGCAGATCCCGATGTCGACTTCAGCGGACAGGGCAGTGCGGGCCAGCCGGCGCCGAATTCGACTCCCACGCCGGCCCCGACGGGAGGCGCCGGTGCGGTGAAGCCCTTCAAATCCCGCTTCGCCGCGATCGCCGAGCGCCACGGCATGGACACCGGCGGTTCGGTCGCACAGAACCCGCGCGGTGATGTCGGCGCGCCTGCCAGCCAGGCGCCAGGTGGCTTCGCCCCACAGCGCGCCGCCGCCCCGGAACCCTCGTCCACCGGGTCGATGGAGGACGAGTATGATCCGGAAACGGACCTCGACATCTCCGACGCCCCGCAGGTCGGGGTCTCGGTGATCGCCAAGGTCCTCGGCGGAGAGATCATCGATGAGAGAGACGTATGAGCGCAGTGTATGAAGGTGCCCTCCAGGACCTGGTCGAGGAATTCGGCAAGCTCCCGGGCATCGGGCCCAAGTCGGCCCAGAGGCTGGCGTTCCACATCCTCCAGGCCGACTCCGGCGATGTGAACGCGCTCGCCCAGGCGCTGAGCGCGGTGAAGAAGCGCGTGCGCTTCTGTGAGATCTGCGGCAACGTCTCCGAGGAGGCCGAGTGCACGGTCTGCCAGGATCCGCGTCGCGATCGCACGATGATCTGCGTCGTCGAAGAGCCCAAGGACGTCGTCGCCATCGAGCGCACGCGCGAGTACCGGGGCCTCTACCACGTCCTCGGCGGAGCGATCGATCCGATGGCGGGCATCGGGCCCGACAACCTGCGGATCAAGGAGCTCATGCCCCGTCTCCAGGACAGCGAGGTCGACGAGGTCGTCATCGCCACCGACCCGAACCTCGAGGGCGAGGCGACGGCGACCTACCTCGTGCGTCTGCTCGGCACCCTCGGTGTCACGGTCACCCGCCTGGCTTCCGGCCTTCCTGTCGGCGGCGATCTCGAGTACGCCGACGAGGTCACCCTCGGCCGGGCGTTCTCCGGCCGCCGCGAGATCGACTGAGCAGATTCCGCCGCGGCAGGCGTCCGCGACGGCACCCACGATCGGTCAGCAACGGCGGCTGTGACGCCACATGACTCCTCAGAATCCCTTGACTCCCGAGTGCGCACGGTGCAACATATTGATTATCGATATATCGATGATCGATAAGGTGACACGTGTTGCCCGGCAGCGGGATTCCGGACGTGTCCAGGTGATCACGAGAGCGGAGGCAGTGATGGAAGAGAACGCTCGACGACGCGAACCGGACGAACGAAAAGGGCTGCCCGCTGGAGGGGTGTTCCTCATCGCCTTCGCTCCCGGCATCTACGCCGTCTATCTGATCGGCCTCTTCGTCGCAGGGATCGTGCGATCCGAGATCACCGTACGGTTCGATCTGTCGAATTCGGACGTCGCCTCACTCGATCTCGCTGGCCATTCGGCGAATCTCAGCGGCCTCACGCAGGTCACGCTGTCAACCGGAGATCTGGCGACGGAGACGATGGTGTTCCTCATCATCGCGAAGCTCTCGCTGGTCCTCACACTCCTCGGCGCAGCAGTCGCCCTCGTTCCGGTGGTCAGGGCGATCTCGGCGGGCAATCCATTCACCCCTGCGGCTCTCCGGGCTCTGGGCGTTCTCAACTGGGTGCTCATGGGCGGCATCATCACGTACTTCATTTCGACGACTCTTGGGACGAATCTCGCCTCCCGAGATCTCAACATCGCGGACGAAGTGGGCTCCAGTGCGTCGATTGCGCAGACGTACGTCATCGTCGGCATCGTCGGCGTCATCGAGCTCCTCCGACGCAGCTTCGTCTCCGGGCGGAAGGCACAGGAAGAGCTCGAGGGGCTCGTCTGATGCCGGCCGACCTCGGCGAGGGGCGCGTGGTCTGCCATCTCGACGCGCTGCTCGTTCAGAGGGAGATGACGCTCACCGAACTGTCGAATGCCGTCGGCGTTTCGCTCGCCAACCTGTCGGTGCTCAAGAACAACCGCGCGAAGGCGATCCGGTACTCGACGCTCGTCGCCCTCTGCGCCGCGCTCGACTGCCAGCCGGGCGACATCTTCACCGTCGTTCCCTCCTCCCGGCCGCCGGCCGAGCCGGGCCAGGGATGACGCCACCTCGCGCCGCGGACACCGACACCCCGAAAGATGAGACGACTGTCTGCATGACGGGCACCCCCACGAGCGGCGGGAGCCACCTCCTACAATGGTGGGGACGCCGGTTCGCCGACGCCGCCTGCACGTACGAGCATCATCGCGGGCATCGGCACCGCGAGAGCATCGACCGGCGCAGTCCGCACACGCGAACAGGAAGAGACTTTCAGTGAGCATTGTCGTCCAGAAGTTTGGCGGGTCCTCCGTTGCCGACGCCGAGTCGGTCAAACGGGTGGCCCAACGCATCGTCGAATACCGGCAGGCCGGCCACGAGGTGGTCGTGGTGGTGTCGGCGATGGGGGACAGCACGGACGACCTCATCGACCTCGCCCAGCAGGTCTCCCCGCTGCCGCCGGCCCGCGAACTCGACATGCTGCTCACCGCCGGTGAGCGGATCTCCATGGCCGTGCTCGCGATGGCGATCGCCAACCTCGGCTTCGAGGCCCAGTCCTTCACCGGTTCGCAGGCCGGCGTCATCACCGACGAGCAGTTCGGCAAGGCGCGGATCATCGACGTCACGCCCGGCCGCATCCGCTCCGCCCTCGACGACGGCAACATCGCCATCGTCGCGGGCTTCCAGGGAGTGAGCCAGACGGCGAAGAACATCACGACGCTCGGCCGTGGCGGCTCGGACACGACCGCAGTCGCACTCGCGGCCGCGCTCGGCGCCGATGTCTGCGAGATCTACACCGACGTCGACGGCGTCTTCACCGCCGACCCGCGCATCGTCTCGACAGCGCGCAAGATCGACGAGATCGGGTTCGAGGAGATGATGGAGATGGCCGCCTCGGGGGCCAAGGTCCTCATGCTCCGCTGCGTCGAATACGCTCGCCGCTACGACGTGCCCGTCCACGTGCGCTCGTCGTTCTCCCGCAAACAGGGCACCTGGGTCACCGACTCGCCCGTCCCCGAAGCATTTCTGCCGGCACGCAGTGCGAAGGCAGCGGAATCAGAAACGGAGTCCACCATGGAACAGGCAATCATCTCCGGTGTCGCCCACGATCGCTCGGAGGCCAAGGTCACGATCGTCGGCGTGCCCGACATCCCCGGCAAGGCGGCGGAGATCTTCAAGACGATCGCCGGCCAGGAGATCGACATCGACATGATCGTCCAGAACATCTCCACCCGGGAGCCCGGCAAGACCGACATCTCCTTCACCCTGCCGAAGACGGACGGGTCGAAGGCGATCGAGGCCCTCGACGCCGCCAAGGCGAAGATCGGCTTCGACCAGGTCCGCTACGACGACCAGATCGGCAAGCTCTCCGTCGTCGGCGCCGGCATGCGCTCCCACCCGGGTGTGACCGCGACGCTCTTCGAAGCGCTCAGCGACGCTCAGGTCAACATCGACATGATCTCCACCTCGGAGATCCGCATCAGCGTCGTCACCAGGGCCGACCTGCTCGACGACGCCGTCCGCGCCGCACACGCGGCGTACGGACTCGACAGTGACGAAGACGAAGCAGTGGTCTACGGAGGGACAGGACGATGAGCGTTTCAATCGGAGTGGTCGGAGCAACCGGCCAGGTGGGCGGGGTCATGCTCGACCTCCTCGCCGATGATCCCGGGTTCGAGATCGACACCCTGCGCCTCTTCGCCTCGGCGCGCTCGGCCGGCAAGGTCGTCGAATTCCAGGGCCGTGAGATCGTCGTCGAGGATGCCGCCGAGGCGGACCCGACCGGTCTCGACATCGCCCTGTTCTCCGCCGGCGGAGCGACCTCCCGGGCGCAGGCCGAGCGCTTCGCCGCGGCCGGGGTCATCGTCGTCGACAACTCCTCGGCGTGGCGCTCGGACCCCGAGGTCCCACTCGTCGTCAGCGAGGTCAACCCCGGCGCCCTCGACTCCGTGCCCAAGGGGATCATCGCGAACCCCAACTGCACGACGATGGCCGCGATGCCCGTGCTCAAGGCCCTCGACGCCGAGGCGGGGCTCAAGCGCCTCATCGTCGCGACCTACCAGGCGGTGTCCGGCTCGGGTCTCAGCGGCGTCGAGGAGCTCGCCGGTCAGCTCGAAGCCGGCGTCGCCGATGCCCGCAAGCTCACCCGCGACGGCAGTGCCGTCGACCTTCCTGCGCCGGACAACTACGTCGAGCCCATCGCCTTCAACGTCCTGCCGCTGGCGGGCAGCATCGTCGACGACGGTGAGCTCGAGACCGACGAGGAGAAGAAGCTGCGCAACGAGAGCCGGAAGATCCTCGACCTTCCCGACCTCCTCGTCGCCGGCACGTGCGTGCGCGTGCCCGTGTTCACCGGGCACAGCCTGAGCATCCACGCGGAATTCGACGGAGACATCACCCCCGAACGCGCCACGGAGATCCTCAGCAGCGCCCCCGGTGTCGTCCTCGATGAAGTGCCCACCCCGCTCAAGGCGGCCGGGAACGACCCGAGCTACGTCGGGCGCATCCGCGCCGACCAGTCGGCACCCGCGGGCAAGGGGCTCGTGCTCTTCGTCTCGAACGACAACCTGCGCAAGGGCGCGGCGCTCAACACCGTGCAGATCGCGGCGCTCCTCGCCGAGAAGCTCGCGTCCCAGGCAGCCTGAGCGCGGAGCGCCCGATGAGCGCTGGTGGCAACCTGAGCTGACGCATAAACAGGTTGCTATATATAAATATTTATATTAGTGGCGGGCCCTTCGGCTGAGTAGTGTGAGCGACAGCAACGCTCCCCTGCAACCGAAAGGCCCGCCATGCGCTTGTCCCGTCTTCCCCTCCGCAGCGGGGCGATCCTGCTCTCCTGCGGCCTGCTGCTCGCCGGGTGCGGAGGCGGTTCGGCCACGGGGTCGAGCGAACTCTCGATCGTCACCTCGACGAACGTCTACGCCGACATCGTCTCCCAGGTCGCCGGCGATGCGGCGAACGTGACCGCGATCATCGACGACCCCAACCAGGATCCCCACTCGTATGAGGCGACGACGCGGGACCGGCTCAAGCTCTCCAAGGCCGACCTCGTCGTCATCAACGGCGGCGGGTACGACAGCTTCATGACGACGATGCTCGAGGCCTCCGACGCGACCCCGGAGATCATCGACGTCGTCGCGATCTCCGGACTGCCCGGCTCCGAGGACGTCAGCAGCGCGCCCCATTCCCACGGTGACGGCGAGGATGAGTCTGCGGGCGGCGAGCACACCGGGCACACCGAAGCCGACGGTCATGATGCCGACGGCGACAGCCACGAGGGCCACGACCACGGCGAGGCCGGCCATGAGGGTCACGACCACGGCGAGTTCAACGAACACCTCTGGTACTCGGTGCCGACGATGGTCAGGCTCGTCGACGACGTCGCCGTCCACCTCGGCGAAGCCCTGCCGGAGCGCGAGGACGACATCGCCGCGAACGCCGAGGCCTACAAGGAGCAGCTCGGCGGACTCGAGACGACGATCGACGCGATCAGGACCGACCACGGGGGCGACAAGGTCGCGACGACCGAACCCGTCCCGCTGTGGCTCTTCGACGACATGGGGCTTGACAACATCACGAGTCCGGAGTTCCTCGCCGCCGTCGAGGAGGGCAATGATGTGCCGCCGCTCGTGCTCAAGGACGCCGAGGAGCAGATCTCCTCCCGGGAGGCGGTCCTCCTCGGATACAACACCCAGGCAGCGGGACCGCAGGCCGAACAGCTCAAGGCCACAGCCGAATCCTCGGACGTCCCCGTCGTCGACCTCGCCGAGACGATGCCCACAGGCGCGCAGTACACCGATTGGATCGGGGAGAGCATCGACGCGATCTCCCAGGCACTCGAAGGACACGATCACTGATGAACCCTGAGACGAACACGGCCGCCCTGCCGCAGAGCATCGCCACCGCACCGGGCGCGCCGCCTTCCGGCGGGGACGGTGCGGAGGTCAGACAGGCACCGGTCATCGAAGTCCACGATGCCGAGCTGCGCTTCGGCGACCGGGTGCTCTGGCACGACCTCAATCTCGAGGTCGCGCCGGGGGAGTTCCTCGCCGTCCTCGGCCCCAACGGGACGGGGAAGACGACGCTGCTCAAGGTCCTCCTCGGCGAACATCAGCTCCACCACGGCAGCGCGGAGATCGACGGCCGGCCGATCCACGCGGGCAACCCGGCGATCGGCTACATCCCACAGCAGCGGGGAATCGACCCGCACACCCCGATGCGCGGACGCGACATCGTGCGGATGGGCATCGACGGCTACCGGTGGGGGCCGGGATGGCCGTCGAGGAAGCGGCGGAAGCACGTCGACGAACTCCTCGCCGCCGTCGGCGCGACCGCCTACGCCGACGCCCCGGCCGGCACGCTGTCCGGGGGAGAGCTGCAGCGGCTGCGCGTCGCGCAGGCCCTGGCGAGCAACCCTTCGGTGCTCCTGTGCGACGAACCCCTGCTCTCCCTCGACATGCACCATCAGCAGGTCGTCGCCGGTCTCATCAACGAACAGCGTGACACGCGCAACGCCGCCGTCCTCTTCGTCACCCATGAGATCAACCCGATCCTGCCCTACGTTGACCGCGTCCTCTACATCGTGGGCGGGCATTTCCTCATCGGCACCCCCGCCGAGGTGATGACCACCGAATCGCTCACCCGGCTCTACGGCTCACCCGTCGAGGTCGTCCGCGTCGGCGGGCGCCTCATCGTCGTCGGCGGCGAGGACGAGTGCATCGACCACCACGTCCACCCCGGCCACCACGCCGGCGGCGAGACCGCGGACACGGGTGCTGCGGCACACCCGGGTGCCGCGGCGAGCCGAGGAGCGCACCGATGACCGTCACCGAGATCTTCGGCAGCCTGTTCTCCTTCGAGGACTACGGCGAACTCGTCGCCCTGCTCGCCAACTCGCTCATCGCCGCCGGCCTCCTCGGCGTCGTCGGCGGCCTCATCAGCGTCTTCGTCATGGCCCGTGACATCCCCTTCGCCGTCCACGGGATCTCCGAGCTCTCCTTCGCCGGCGCTGCGTTCGCCCTCCTCGTCGGCTTCGACGTCGTCACCGGGTCGATCGTCGGTTCGATCCTCGCGGCCCTCATCATCGGCGTCGGCGGAGCCAGAGCCTCGGAGAAGAACGCGATCATCGGCGTGCTCATGCCCTTCGGGCTCGGCCTGGCGATCCTCTTCCTCGCCCTCTACGACGGTCGCTCGGCGAGCAAGTTCGGGCTGCTCACCGGTCAGATCGTCGCGATCACCCCGGGCCAGATCACCACGCTCGTCGTCTCTGCGCTCATCGTCCTCGCCGTCCTCGCGTTCGTCTGGCGCCCGCTCCTCTTCGCCAGCCTCGACCCCGAGGTCGCGCGGGCGAAGGGGGTCCCCGTCTCCGTGCTCACGATCGTCTTCATGCTCACCCTCGGCCTCGCCGTGGCCCTGAGCGTCCAGATCGTCGGGGTCCTCCTCGTCCTCGCCCTCCTCATCACCCCGGCCGCCGCGGCCACCCAGGTCTCGGCGTCACCGGTGTGGGTCCCGGTGCTCAGCGTGATCTTCGCGGTCACCGCCTCGGTGGGCGGCATCCTCATCGCCCTCGGCTCACCCGTGGTCCCGATCAGCCCGTTCGTCACGACGATCTCCTTCCTCATCTACCTCGTCTGCCGGGTCATCGGCCACCGCCGCTTCACCGCGCTGCACCGTCGGCGGGTTGCGCGGGCAGGCAGGGCTCGAACGTCGGCTGAGCCTGCGGCGACCGCCTAGACTGGGGCGAATGAAGAAACGCGCACTTGTCGCCGGCGCCCTCGCCGTCCCCGCGGCCGCCGGCATCTGGGGAGCGGGCATCGAACCCCACCTCTTCACCGTCCGCCGCCACACCCTGCCGCTGCTGCCGGCCGGTGCCGAGCCGATCCGCATCCTCCACGTCGCCGACCTCCACCTCACCTCGTGGCAGAGGCATCGTGCCGCGTGGGTGGCGGGCCTGACGAGACTCGAGCCCGACCTCGTCGTCAACACCGGAGACAACCTCTCCGCCGACATCGTGCCGACCGTCCTCGACGTCTTCGACGGCCTGCTCGATGTCCCCGGCGTCTTCGTCCTCGGATCCAACGACTTCTTCTCCCCGCAGGCGAAGAATCCCGCGAAGTACCTGCGCTCGCCCTCGGAGGTCAAGCACCGCACCGAACCCGATCTCGACGTCAGGTCCCTGGTCCGCGGGTTCGAGGACCGCGGGTGGGTGTTCCTCGACAACGCCGAGGCGGTGCTGGAGATCCGGGGGACCCGCATCGGCTTCGCGGGGCTCGGCGATGCCCACATCGATCGTGACCGGATCCGCCTCGACGCCGCCGGCGAGCTGGTCTTCCCGCGCTTCGATGCCGCGGCGGAGCTGACGATCGGCGTCACGCACGCCCCCTACTCCCGAACCCTGGAGGCGTTCGCCTCGGCGGGAGCCGACCTCATCATGGCCGGACACACCCACGGCGGTCAGATCCGGGTGCCGTTCTGGGGTGCGCCGGTGACGAACTGCGACCTCGATCGGACACGGGCGCGCGGAGTGTTCCCATATCGTGATGCAACCGTCGAGATCTCCGCCGGCCTCGGGTTCTCACCGTTCTCACCGGTGCGTTTCGCCTCACCACCGGAAGTCGCACTGCTCACCCTGGTGCCCCGCCCCTAGGGTTTTCACCGTTCTTTGAGTGAGCGCTCATCTGCGGTTGGTTAAACTTGGTTTCATGGTGTCTCCTGAGTCAAATGCTGAACCGACCAAGATGGCGGCCTTCCTCCAGTTCGTCGCGGTGAGCGCGGTGGCTGGAATCGTGGCCGCCGGTCTTGCCATCCCCGGAGTCGGTGTCGCCACCGCCAGCGCGAACAGCGCGGTCGACATCTTCAACGCCCTTCCCGCGACCCTCGAGGAACGCGACCTCGGCGAGAAGTCGACGATGCTCGCAGCCGACGGCTCGAAGATCGCCGACTTCTACTGGCAGAACCGCGTCGAGGTTCCCCTCGAGGAGATCTCGCAGCCGATGCAGGACGCGACGATCTCCGTCGAGGACTACCGGTTCTTCGACCACGGCGGCATCGACCTCGAGGGCATCGCCCGCGCGGCCGTGCACAACATGGTCTCCTCGACGACGCAGGGCGGATCGACGCTGACTCAGCAGTACGTGAAGAACGTGCTGGCGGAGAACGCCAACGCGGAGTCGAACCAGGCAGGCATCGACGCCGCGAAGGAGTCGGAGGGCACCGCCGGCTACGCACGCAAGCTCCGTGAGGCCAAACTCGCCGTGGCGGTCGAGAACAAGTACAGCAAGCAGGAGATCCTCAACCGCTACCTCAACATCAACAACTACTCGGGTTCGCCGAACGTCTACGGCGTTCAGGCCGCCGCGTATCGGTACTGGGGCATCGACGCCAAGGACCTCAACATCCAGCAGTCGGCGATGCTCGCCGGCATCGTCCAGAATCCTGCGGCGTTCAACCCGCAGCGATTCCCCGACGCCGTGCTCGAACGTCGCAACGTCGTGCTCGGACAGATGCTCAAGTACGGCCACATCACGCAGGCGGAGTACGACGAGGCGGTCAAGACGGGCCTCGACCTCAACCTCCAGGAGACGCCGAACGGCTGTTCCGCCGCTGAGAACAACGCGGAGTTCTTCTGTGACTATGTCACCAACGTCATCAAGAACGACGAATCCTTCGGCGAGACCGTCGAAGACCGACTCGCGCTCCTGCAGCGCGGCGGTCTGACGATCACGACGAGCCTCAACCCCGACATCCAGAAGATCGCGGACAAAGAGGTCAAGAAGCGCGTTCCCGTCGGCGATCCCTCGGGTGCCGGCCACGCGCTGGTGACGGTCGAACCCGGCACCGGCGAGGTCATCGCCATGGCCGAGAACCGTGAGTACACGGTCGGGGAGGTCAGCGAAGAGGACAAGAACACCAAGACGAGCATCAACTACACCGTCGACAAGAAGCACAATGGCGGTGGTGGGTTCCAAGTCGGATCGACATGGAAGCCGTTCGTGCTCGCGACATGGCTCAAGGAGGGCAAGAGCCTCAACGCGACGGTGAATGCGACGAAGCGCAACTTCCCGGCGAGCTCCTGGAAGTACAGCGGTTGCCCCGCGATGGGCGGCGACTGGGATCCGAACAACGCCGGTGACGGCGGCGGCAACGGCTCGATGTCCGTGCTCGAGGCGACCAAGAAGTCCGTCAACACCGGTTACGCCGCGATCGGCAACCAGCTCAACATGTGCGAGATCATGAACACCGCGACGGATCTCGGCATCCGCTACGGCAGCGGCGCACCGCTGGACCAGGCTGACGACGCCGGCTTCATCCAGGCGCTCTCGCCCTCGTCGATCCTCGGAACGACGGAGACGACCCCGATCGCCATGGCGGCCGCGTTCGCGACGTTCGCCAACGACGGAGAGTTCTGCGGCCCGAAGCCGATCCTCGAGATCACCGACCGCAACGGCAAGAACATGGACGTCCCCGGTGAGGGCTGCAAGCAGGTGCTCGACAAGGACGTCGCCCGCGGCGTCGCGTACGCACTGTCGCAGACGTTCAACGGCGGCACGACGAGCAGCCTCGGCATCGGCGTTCCGGCCGGCGCGAAGACCGGTACGACGAACTTCGAGGTCGGCCACACCTGGCTGCTCGGCTTCACGAAGACCCTGTCGACGGCCGTGTGGACCGGTGACCCCAGCGGTACCCGCGACTGGCGCAAGAACAGCAAGGGCAAGGTCCGCGGTCAGATCTACGGTGCGACGATCTCCGGTAAGACCTGGCAGTCGTACATGAGCAAGGCCGTGAAGTACACGAAGGGCAACACCGGGTTCCCCAAGCCCAGCTCGAAGTACTTCCAGGGCGGCGGCAGCGGCGGTGGATCCGGCAGCGGCGGCAGCTCGAACGGCGGCGGTGGAGGCACCGGCGGCGGAGGCGGAGGCGGCGGCACCGGTGGCGGTGGCGG
>NZ_JBNFOM010000018.1:0-80390 GCF_057364785.1 Brevibacterium sp. LAARM2_SD2
ACCCCGCCCCCGCCCCGGCGACGACCCGCGCCGAGACCGCCACTTGTCGCCGAGACCGACGGTTCTGGCCGGCGGTCTCAGTGACAAGTGGCGGTCTCGGCGGAGGGGAGCGGCTCAGTCCACTGTCGTCCGGCGTCCGAGGAAGCACGGCGGCAGGGCAGATGCGAAGAGCCGGACCGGGCACGATGCCCGATCCGGCTCTCTCACTCAGCGGTACGTCAGCGACGCCAACGCCACCGACGAGGCCGCCACTGACGAGTGCGTCAGCGAGGCCTCCGCCAGCGGTGCAGGATCATCCGAAGCGACCGGAGATGTAGTTCTCGGTCTCTTCCTTGTCCGGGTTGGAGAAGATCGTCGAGGTGTCGTTGAACTCGATGAGCTTGCCGGGCTTGCCGGTGCCGGCGATGTTGAAGAACGCCGTCTTGTCCGACACGCGCGCGGCCTGCTGCATGTTGTGGGTGACGATGACGACTGTGTACTTGTCCTTGAGGTCGTTGATGAGGTCCTCGATCGCCAGCGTCGAGATCGGGTCGAGGGCCGAGCAGGGCTCGTCCATGAGGAGGACCTCGGGCTCGACGGCGATCGCGCGGGCGATGCACAGACGCTGCTGCTGGCCGCCGGAGAGTCCCGAGCCGGGCAGGTTGAGACGGTCCTTGACCTCGTTCCACAGGTTCGCGCCCTTGAGCGCGCGTTCGGTGAGATCGTCGGCGTCGGTCTTCGACATGCGCTTGTTGTTGAGGCGCACCCCGGCGAGCACGTTCTCCTTGATGCTCATCGTCGGGAACGGGTTGGCCCGCTGGAAGACCATGCCGACCTCGCGGCGGACGTTGACCGGGTCGACGCCGGCGCCGTAGATGTTGTTGCCGTCCATGAGGACCTCACCCTTGACGCTGGCGCCGGGGATGACCTCGTGCATGCGGTTGAGCGTGCGCAGCACGGTCGACTTGCCGCAGCCGGAGGGGCCGATGAACGCGGTCACCGACCGCGGTTTGATGTGCATGGAGACATCGTCGACGGCCTGGAAGTCGCCGTAGTAGATGTCGAGATCCTTGATGTCGATCTGCTTGGACATGTGGTGTCACCTCTCTGGAGACGTGTGAAGCGTGAAGCGTGTGGTGCGGGGATCCGCGCCGAGGCGGCCGGCGCCTGACATCGCCCGCCGGGGCTGCGTGTCGGTCAGTTCATCGGCCGGCCTTGGGGGCGAGGACCTTGGCGATGAAGCGGGCCAGCAGGTTGAGGAGCATGACGAGGATGACGAGGACGAGGGCCGCGGCCCACGCGCGCTCGGAGCTCGCCAGCGCCGCGTCACCCGGGGACACGGTCGCAGCTGCGAATCATAGATGTAGGTCGGCAGCGTCGACATCCAGCCGGAGAAGAGGTTCCAGTTGAGCGTCTTCGCGAATCCGGCGGTGACCATGATCGGGGCGGTCTCGCCGATGACGCGGGCGATCGCGATCGTCACACCGGAGAGGATGCCGGAGACCGAGGTCGGGAGGACGACCTTGACGATCGTCTTCCACTTCGGCACGCCGAGAGCGTACGAGGCCTCACGGAGGTCCATCGGCACCAGGCGGAGGATCTCCTCGGTGTTGCGCACGACGATCGGGATCATCAGCACCGACAGCGCCACCGAGGCGGTGAAGCCCGTCTTCGCGCTGCCTGTCGCATCCGGCATGACGAGCCCGAGGATCGTCGAGAAGAGCGCGAAGGCGAAGAGACCGGCGACGATCGACGGGATGCCCGTCATCACGTCGACGAGGAAGGTGATGGCCTTGCCGAGGCGGTTCTTGCCCGCGTACTCGACGAGGTAGATCGCGGTGAGCACACCGATCGGGATGGAGATCACGCAGGCGGCGAACGTGATGAGCACGGTGCCGACGATCGCGTGGTAGAAGCCGCCGGCCAGGGAGGCCTCACCGGCGACGTACTGCTGGTCGAGCACGCCCTTCATGCCGAGCATCGTGCGGGTGAGCAGATCGACGTTGATCGCCGCTCCGCCCTTCGAAACGGTCAGCCACAGCAGCGACACGAGGGGCACGCACGCGAGGACGAAGGTCGAGGTGACGATCGTCGTGGCGACGCGGTCGACGGCTTTGCGCCGACCCTCGTAGGCGCCGGAGATGATGAGCACCGCGGCGAGGTTGATGACGCCGGCGATGATCGCGGCGATGGCGACGGAGAAGCCGCCGGTCGCCACGACGGTGATGCCGATGCCGACGATGATCGAGGCCGCCGCGATGATCCAGGGGGTCGCCTTGGGCAGCTGCTTCGACGTCAGCGAACGGGTCTTGGTTGTCGCATTGTCCGAGGTCGTCAACATCATCAACTGCCCTTCACGGAAGTCTTGGCAACGATTGCGCGGGCCGCCATGTTCACCAGCAGGGTGATGACGAAGAGGACGAGGCCGATCGAGATGAGCTCGGACAGGCGCAGTCCTGCGGCCTCAGGGAAGTTCTGCGCGATCTCCGAGGCGATGGTCTGGTTGCCGCTGACGAGCAGCGACGCGGTGAGCAGGCCGGGGGAGAGGATCATCGCGACGGCCATCGTCTCACCGAGGGCGCGGCCGAGTCCGAGCATCGTCGCCGAGGCGATGCCCGACTTGCCGAACGGCAGCACTGCCATGCGGATCATCTCCCAGCGGGTGGCGCCGAGCGCGAGCGCCGCCTCCTCCTGCAGGCGCGGGGTCTGGAGGAAGATCTCGCGGGTCAGCGAGGTGATGATCGGCAGGATCATGATCGAGAGAACGAGGGAGGCGGTGAGCAGCGTGCGACCGGTGCTCGAGATCGCGCCGTCGGCGCCGGGGGCGAAGATCGGGATCCACCCGAACCACGTTGCGAGCCACCCGTAGAAGCCGGTGAGGTTGCCGGCGAGCGTGAGGCCCCAGAGGCCGTAGACGACCGAGGGGATGGCGGCGAGCAGGTCGATGACGTAGCCGAGGGCCGGGGCGAGCCGGCGCGGAGCCATGTGCGTCGTGAAGAGCGCGATGCCGAGCGCGAACGGGGTCGCGACGACGAGGGCGATCGCCGAGGACACGAGCGTGCCGATGACGAGCGGCCACACATAGGCGAAGAAGCCGTTGCCGCCGGTGATCGCGCTCGGATCGGTGAGCTGGGCCTCGATCGTTTCGCTCGACTGCGCGAGGAGGAAGAGGGCGACGCCGGCCAGGGTGAGAAGGATCAGGATGCCGGCGGCGAGCGTCGCGCCGGAGAAGATGCGGTCGCCGGGCCGGACAACGGCCTTGGGCGCCCTGGCCGGGGCCGCCTGGGCGCTCGGCTGAGGCGCGCCGGCCGGGTCTGCCTCAGTGGTCTGTGTGCTGGTCGGCACAGCTGCTCCTCATGTCGCAGGTGGGGATCCGCAGCGGATCGTGGGCACCGAAGAGCGGCGTAGCGGGAGCTACGCCGCTCTTCGACTGTACAGAATGGCAGGTCAAAGCGTCAGTTTCAGCCGGAGACCTGGATGGTGTCGAGGACGGAGTTGATCTGGTCGCGGAGGTCGCTCGAGATCGGAGCGGAACCGGCCGACTCAGCAGCCGAGGCCTGTCCCTCTTCCGAGACGACGTACTGCTCCCACGCCTTGACCATGTCGACGGTGTTCTGGTCCGAGTAGGACGAGCACACGATGTGGTAGGAGACGAGGACGATCGGGTAGGCGCCCGACTCGGTGGTGTCGCGAGCGAGGTCGAAGGCGAGGTCGCCCTCACCACGGCCCGAGACCGTCTCCGAGGCGTCGAGGACCTTCGAGGCGGCCTCCGGGGAGAGCTCGACGAATTCCTCGCCGACCTTGACCTTCGCCGAGGTGAGCGAACCGACGGCCGAGGCGTCGGCGTAGCCGATCGCACCGTTGGTGTCGGTCACGGTCTGGACGACGCCGTCGGTGCCCTGGGCGGCTTCGCCGCCGTAGGCGCCGGGCCAGTTGCCGTCGGGATCCTCGTCCCAGACGTCACCGGCGGTCGCCTTGAGGTACTCGGTGAAGTTCTCCGTGGTGCCCGAGTCGTCGGCGCGGTGCACGGCGGTGATGTTGAGGTCGGGCAGGGTCGCATCCGGGTTGTCGGCGGCGATGGCCTCGTCGTTCCAGTTCGTGATGTCGCCCTTGAAGATGCCGGCGATCGTGGCGGGCGAGAGGTTGAGCGAGTCGACGCCCTCGACGTTGAACGCCACGGCGATCGGGGAGATGTAGACGGGGAACTCGAAGGCTCCGTCGGGGCCGCAGACTTCCTGCGTCTGGGCGATCTCTTCGTCGTCGAGGTAGGCGTCGGAACCGGCGAACTGCGCGTTGCCGGCGAGGAACTGCTCGCGGCCGGCACCCGAGCCGTCGGGCGAGTAGTTGACCGTGACGCCGGAGTTCTGGGAGGTGAAGTCGGCTGTCCACGCATCCATCGCCGCCTTCTGCGAGGAGGCGCCGATGCCGGTGAGAGTGCCCTGCAGGTCGCTTTCGCCGCCGCCGCTGGCGGATTCGCCGGTGGCGGAGGTTCCGCCACACGCCGAGAGGGTGAGAGCGCCGACTGCGAGGAATGCAGCGGAGGGGGCAAGATGCTTCAGCTTCACGAAGTTGCCTTTCTGATTGAGCACACGTTTTCGAGCGATCCCGAACGTTCACCGACAACGCTAAGGATGATGTGTAAAGCGAGGGGAGTGGCTCAGTGAATGGAAGGTGAATGGGAGCTGAAGCATTGGAGCCGTGCTGAGTGCTCGGTCACATGCGGGCGGGGATTCGTGAAAGACTCGACGCCGAGGCTGCTGTGCCCAGGCCTCGACCGTGCCGTATCCGGTGCTGCTTCGTCCCGTGAGACCGCGGCAGCAGGACCCGCGGTCGCACCCGGCGTCGCGCTCACGCGTCGATGGGGCGGAAGCGCTCGACGTCGACGATGCGCGGGACCGTGCCGGGCCGGACATAGGCGACGAGGATCTCACCGGGTTTGAGGTAGGGATCGTCGGTCGGCAGGGTCTGGGCGATGCGCTTGGGGGAGTGCCGGGCGAAGACCTCGAGGATCGTCGGCAGCACGGGTCGATGCGTGCAGAACGCCGTCGGCCGGCCCTTCTCGAGCAGCTTCTCGATGTAGCGCGCCGTCTTCTCCGGGTTCGCGGCGGTCGCCTTCTCGCTCAGCGTCGCGACCTTCTTGATCGACTTGCCGGTCGCCGCGGAGAACGGGGCGAGGGTCGCCACGCACCGCTTCCACGGACTCGAGACGAGCTTCTTCACCTCCCACGCCGCGAGCAGACCGGTCAGGGCCATCGCCTGCCGGGTGCCGAGGGCGAGCAGGGGGCGGACGTGCTCGGTCTCGTACCACTTCGCCCGCGGGAACGCCTTGCCGTGGCGGACGAGGATGAGCGGCCACGCCCGCAGCGCGTCCGTCTCGTCGTACTTCTCGAGGGCGTCGAGCTGGTCGCGGTCGGCATACGACGTCAGCTTCGTGCGGGCCAGCGCGATCGGCAGCCATACGGCCTCATCGACCTCCCGGCGGTTGAGCGGCGCGAACGTCGCCTCCCCCTTGACCTGGGCCGACCAGTAGAAGACCTTCTTGAGGTTGCGCCCGCCGACCATGTACTCGGCCGTCGGCAGCGGGACCCCGAGCTGGATCTCGAAGCCCGTCTCCTCCCTGACCTCGCGGATCGCGGCCTCCGGCAGCGTCTCCCCGGGTTCGACCTTGCCCTTGGGCCACGACCAGTCGTTGTACCGGGGCCGGTGGATGAGGGCGACCTCGATGCCCTCGGCGCCGTTGCGCCAGCACACCGCGCCGGCGGCGAGGATGTCGGCGGTGACCCGCGATGATGCCTGCGCGGAATCGACCGTCGAAGGGCTCACGCGTCCTCTCCGATCAGACGGCGCTTGCGGTGGCGGCGGATGAGCTCCGTCTGGTAGTCGGTGAGCTCCGCACCGTCGGGTGCGTGCGTCGTCCGCGTCCACACGCCGTCCCCGGCGAGTTCGAACGCCGAGGTGGTCGGGGCGAACGCGAGGTCGAAGAGCTCGATGATCTCCGCCTTGTGGTTCGGGGCGACGAGTTCGATGAGCGTCTCGACGCGGCGGTCGAGGTTGCGGTGCATCATGTCCGCCGAGCCGATGTAGACGATCGGGTCGCCGCCGTTGCCGAAGACGAACGCGCGGGAGTGCTCGAGGAAGCGTCCGAGCACGGAGCGGACGGTGATGTTCTCACTCAGCCCCGGGATGCCCGGGCGCAGGGCGCAGATCCCGCGGACGAAGACCTCGACCTCCACGCCGGCCGCCGACGCGCGGTAGAGGGCGTCGATGATCGCCTCGTCGACGATCGAGTTCACCTTGATCCGCACGCTGCCGGCACCACCCGCCTCGGCGATCCTGATCTCGGACTCGATGAGCTCGATGAGACCGGCGCGCACCCGAGTGGGGGCGACGAGGAGACGGGAGTACTCGGCCCGCGGGGCGTAGCCGGAGAGCTGGTTGAACAGCTTCGTGAGGTCGTCGGCGACGGCCTTGTCCTTCGTCAGCAGCCCGAAGTCCTCGTAGAGGCGCGCGGTCTTCGGGTGGTAGTTGCCGGTTCCGACGTGGCAGTAGCGGGCCAGCCCCTCGGCCTCCTGCCGGACGACGAGGGAGAGCTTCGCGTGGGTCTTGAGCCCGACGATGCCGTAGACGACGTGGACGCCGGCGCGTTCGAGCTTGCGGGCCCACGTGATGTTGGCCTCCTCGTCGAACCGGGCCTTGATCTCGACGACGGCGAGGACCTGGATGCCCGACTGGGCGGCGTCGACGAGGGCGTCGATGATCGGCGAGTCGCCGGAGGTGCGGTAGAGCGTCTGCTTGATCGCGAGCACGTTCTTGTCCGCGGCCGCCTGCTCGAGGAACGCCTGGACGCTCGTGGAGAACGAGTCGTACGGGTGGTGGAGGAGGATGTCCCGGCTCGAAACGGCGGCGAACACGTCGACCTGGTCGCTCGATTCGCGCAGCGAGAGGTCCTTGTTCATCTGCGGGACCATCTTCGGGAAGTGGAGGTCGTCGCGCGGGACATCGGCGATGTCGGCCATGCCGGAGAGGTCGAGCGGGGTGGGCAGCTGGTAGATCTCGGACTCGTCGATGCCGAGTTCGTCCTTGAGCATCTCCCGCACCCGGGGGTGGATGTCCTCGGTGATCTCGACGCGCACCGCCGGGCCGAAGCGACGCCGCAGCAGCTCCTTCTCCAAAGCCTTGAGGAGGTTCTCCGCGTCGTCCTCCTCGACCTCGAGGTCCTCGTTGCGGGTGACGCGGAACGTCGAATGGTGGATGACCTCCATGCCCTCGAACAGGGCGTCGAGGTGGGCGGCGATGATGTCCTCGAGCGCGACGAAGCGGGCGGGGACGTCGCGTCCGGCGGGTCGGTCGGTCACCTCGGCGACATTGAAGAACCGGGGCAGACGCGGGGGCACCTTGACCCGGGCGAAGAGCTCCTTGCCGGAGTCCGGGTAGCGCAGCAGCACGCCGAGGTTGAGCGAGAGTCCCGAGATGTAGGGGAACGGGTGCGCGGGATCGACGGCGAGCGGGGTGAGGACGGGGTAGACGTGTCCGGCGAAGAACTCGTCGACGCGGGCGCGCTCGGATTCGGTGAGCTCGTCCATCGAGACCTTCGTGATCGCCTCGGCGTCGAGGAGCGGGCCGATCTCGTTCTTCAGCAGCTCCGCGTGCCGGGTCATGAGCTCATGCGCCCGGATGTTGATCGCGTGCATGACCTGCTGGGGCATGCGTCCGGTGACCGTGGGCACGGCGAGGCCGGTGTTGATGCGGCGCTTGAGCCCGGCGACGCGGACCATGAAGAACTCGTCGAGGTTCGTTGCGAAGATCGAGAGGAAGCGCACGCGTTCGAGGAGGGGAACCTCGGGGTCGGAGGCGAGGTCGAGGACGCGTTCGTTGAAGGCGAGCCAGCTCAGCTCCCGGTCGAGGAAGCGGTCCTCGGGGGAGGGCAGGTCGAGTTCCTGCCCGGCGGCGATGACGTCATACATCCAACTGCTCCTGGGTGCTCTGAGCCGGTGTGGCCGGCGCATACGACACATGCGCCACCGCGACGTGGAATCCCAGCCGCTCGTACAAGCCTAGCGCCGGGGCGTTGTCCGATTCGACGTAGAGCTCGATCGCGGTCGCCCCGGCCGTGACCATCCGCCGCATGCCCTCGATCGTGAGCGCCCGGCCCACGCCCTTGGCATGGACGCCGGGGTCGACTCCGACGACGTAGACCTCGCCGAGGCGGTCGCCCGCTTCCGTGTCCGTGAGCTTCGTCTCATGGAAGCCGATGACGGTGTCGGTGCCGTCGACGGTGCGGGCGGCGATGACCACGGTTGCTGGATCGAAGCCGTCGGCGCCGACGATCGACGCGATGTCGTCGAGCGTCTGGTGGCCCTGCTCGGGGTGCCAGTCGAAGGCGGCGTTGTTGACCCGCAGCCATCCGGCTTCGTCGCCCGGGGCGAACGAGCGGATCGTCACGCCCTCCGGCGGCGTGACCGTCGGAAGGTCGTCGAGCGTGAGGTCGGGGTCGGTGCGCATCTGATAGAGCACCCGGTCGCGGCTGAGGCCGTGCCGGGCGGCGAGATGCCTGGCGGCCGGGTCGTCGCCGTGCGACCAGCACCAGGCGCTCGGCTCCTCGGCGAGAATCGCGGTGAGCAGGGCCTCGCCGTGGCCGCGACCGCGGTGGTCGGGGTCGATGAGGAACTCCGCGGCGTGCCTCTCGCCCTGCCGGGCCCGGATGCCGAAGCCGATGAGTTGGGCGGCGAGGGCGTCGGTGGCTGTGTTGTCGGTTGCGTCGGTGGACGCTGCGTCGTCGTAGACGCGCCACACGCTCGAAGCGGTCTGCGCGTCATGGGCGGTGTCCTCACCGGTGGCGATCGCGAGCAGGCCGCCGGAGATCTCCGCCGCCCCGTCGTGGGCGGTCACGCGATCGAGGAAGGACAGCTCCGCCTCGGTGACGGTGTCGATCGGGGTGCCGGTGACGGCTCCGCTCGCGACGATTCTCATGCACTCATCTCCGTGTCTCTCGACTGGGTCTCTGCTGCGGGCTCTGCGTCCGGGGCCTCGTCCTCCTCGGCGCCGGCGTCGGGGCTGAAGCGGTAGCCGACGTTGCGGACGGTGTGGATCGCGTTCTCGAGGTCCTTGCCGAGCTTCGCCCGCAGCCGGCGGACGTGGACGTCGACGGTGCGGGTGCCCCCGTAGTAGTCGTCGCCCCAGACGCCGAGGAGGATCTCGTCGCGGGTGAACACGCGCTCGGGGTGCATCGCGAAGAACTTGAGCAGGGAGAACTCGCGGTAGGTGAGGTCGAGTGCGCGACCGCCGAGGTCGGCGGTGAACGAGGTCTCGTCGATGCGCAGCGCGCCGCTGACGACGACCATCGGCTCGCCGTTCTCGTTCCAGCCGCTCGCCGCGCCCGACCCGTTCGCCCCGACCCCGCCGGTGCCGAGCTCGCCCCGGAGCGGATGGCACCCTGGACGCTCGCGGTGCCCGCGCGGTCACGGGCCAGTCGCAGCCGGGCCTCCACCTCGGCGGGCCGGCCGTGGAGAGGAGGATGTCGGTGACGGCCCACCGCGCCGATGCCGTGGCCAGCCCGCCTTCGCTGAGGACGACGATGATCGGCAGGCGCAGGCCCGCGGTCTCGAGCGCCGCGGCGATCCGCGGGGCCAGCGAGAGGTCGAGGCACGCGTCGACGAGGGCCACCTCGGCGTCGGTCGTCGTCGCGGCCAGCATGTCGAGGCCGATGCGCTCGACGTGATGGCCGAGGTATTCGAGGGACTGCGGAACGAGCGGCGTCGCGGGTTCCAGGGCGGGGCAGATGTGCAGGATCCTCATGCTCTGCCTGCCCCCTGTGGTCTTCCGTGTTCGGCTTGAGGGAGAGTATATCGAGCGTGCTCAGCCGGGTGCGAGGCGTCCCGTCATTCGGCGGTCGGCGGCGCTTCGGGCGGTCGGCGACGACGGCGGACAGATGGCGGCCGAGCGGTGCGGGAATCGTCGCACGCCGGGCCGATAGGGCACGATAGATGAGTGATCAGATGGATACGAGTAGCAGTCGCGCTTGCCCTCGCCGTCGCCCTGAGCGGGTCGGTGTACTGGGGCTACACGCTCTTCCTGCTCGCGACGGGGCTCATCGTCCTCGGCGTCTCCTACGGCTGGCCGCGGCTGACGGACTCCCCGCAGCCGCGCGCGACCTCGATCATGCTCGCCCTCTTCGGCTTCGCGGGTCTCTTCGCCGCATGGCGTGACGACTCCGCCCCCTACCTCGACTGGCTGCCGGTGCTCGCCGGCCTCGGGCTGCTGTGGACCTTCGTCCAGAACCTCACCCGCGGCATGGGCGCCTCGGACGCCGTGGCGAACGTGTCGGCGCAAGTGGCCGGCGTCGTCATCGTCCTCTCGGCGAGCACGTGGGTGGCGGCGGCGACGGTGCCCGGTGACAAGCAGGTCATCGTCGTCGGCCTCGCCGCCCTCATCATCGCCGAATGCATGACCGCGCTGCCGTGGCCGGCGATCTACACCTCACCGCTCGCGGTGGCGATGGCGACGGCGAGTGCCGGGATCGTGTCCGTGCTCGTCCTCGATTCGACGATCGGGCTGCCGATCGCCCTCGTCCTCGGCGCCGTCATGGGCCTCCTCGTCGCCGGTGTCGACCGGATGCTCGGACTCATCGCCTACGCGAGGTATCAGGCGACGAACCTCGAGCTCGCGCAGAACCTCGCGGCCAAGCGCAACGTCGAGAAGGCCCGCAGCTTCGCTGTCCAGCTCGCCCTCGGCGCCACCCCCATCGCCCTCGGCGGCGTCGTCGTCTACGCCCTCGAGCGCATCGCCCTCTAGTCACCATCCTTGCCGGGTCACCTGCCGCGGGAGAGCGGTTGGCTGAGGTCAGGGACGGGACTGTAGACTCGACGGCATGGAAGAAAACCTCGTGCTTCTCGAAATCGTCTTCTCCGGACTCGTCGGCGTTGCCGCGCTCGGCGCCCTCGGCGTCGCCTACAAGGTCGTCAAGTCCCTCATCGTCGTGAATCGCTGAGACACATGATCGAGATCGACGCCTCCGTCAACCCGGAACTCGTTCCCCTCTCGTGGCTCATCGGCTCGTGGGAAGGCGTCGGCGTCGTCGGATACGCCGACACCCCTGAGAAGCAGTTCGGCCAGCGCATCGAGTTCGTCGCGCACCCGGGTACTCCGTACCTCCAGTACACCGCGCATGCGTGGCTGCTCACCGAGGAGGGCGAGCTCGACGCGACGCTGACCCTGGAGACCGGCATCTGGCAGCTCGTGCGTCCCCGCGACAACGGCGACGTCGGACCGGGCATGCTCGTGCCCACCGAGGAGCCGAGCTTCACCTCGGCGGCGGCCGTCGAGACCCTGCGGACGAACGACGACGCCTTCGAGATCGAAGCCGAGATCGTCCACCCGCACGGTGTCATGGAGCTCTACGCCGGCTACGTCAAGGGCCCGCGCATCGACCTCTCCACCGACGTCGTCGCCCGGACGAAGACCGCGAAGGAGTACACCGCCTCGACGCGGATGTACGGACTCGTCGGCGGCGAACTCATGTGGGCGTGGGACATGGCCGCCCTCGGCCACGAACTCGCCACCCACTCCTCGGCGAGGCTGAAGAAGCTCAGCTGAGATGACCGGGAACCCGACTCCGGACCCAGACACCGCGACACCCCCGCGTCCTTCCTCGCTGCCGCGCGGACTGAGCTCGTCCGCGGTCCTCGGCACCGGTGATCTGGCGCAGACCCCGATGCACTACGGTGAGCCCCTGCGCGAGCAGCGTGCGCTCGCCGAACGCGGCGCGATCGTCGACCTCGCCCACCTCCGCGTCCTCCGCCTCACCGGCGCCGACCGGCTCACCTGGCTCAACTCGATCACGACGCAGAAGCTCGACACCCTGGCCCCGGGCATCGCGACCGAGACCCTCGTCCTCGACCCCAACGGGCGCATCGAGGGCTGGCTCAAGCTCATCGACGACGGCGAAGCGCTGTGGGCGCTCAGCGATCTGCGCACTGACGAGACCCTCGACTTCCTCCGCCGCATGGTCTTCATGATGCGCGTGACGATCGAGGATGTCAGCGCCGACTACCAGGCCATCGGAGCGATCCGCAGCCTGCCCGAGGCACTGCCCGTGACGCAGGTCTGGGCCGATCCGTGGCCGCACATCGGCACCGGATCCGCCTCCTACGCCGAGGTCGACCTCGGACTCGATGTCGCCGGCAGTGAGCACCCCGGTCTCGAGACCCCCTTCGTCATCGGCATCGTCGCCCGCGCGGAGCTGGCGACCACCCCGGCGAGCGAGTTCCGGATGGCCGGCTTCGACTCGTGGGAGGCTCTGCGCGTGGCCGCGTGGCGGCCGGGACGCAGCGAGATCGACCACAAGTCGCTCGTCGGCGAGCTCGACCTGCTCCGCACCTCCGTCCACCTCGCGAAGGGCTGCTACCGCGGTCAGGAAGCGGTGGCCCGGGTCCACAACCTCGGACAGCCGCCTCGGCGCCTCGTCTTCGTCCACCTCGACGGGTCGGGCCACATCCACCCCGACCCCGGCGCCGAGGTGATGAGCACCGTGCGCGGCACGCAGCGTCCCGTCGGGGAGCTCACCTCGGTGGCCCAGCACTACGAGCTCGGGCCGATCGGCCTCGCCGTCGTCAAGCGCACCGTCGCCGCCGACGCCCCGCTCACCGTCGACCTCGGCGAGGGCGGGATCGTCACCGGGGCGCAGGAGATCATCGTCGCCCCCGAACGCGGACGCGAACGCAGCCTGCCGGGGCGGAACAAGGATGTCGACATGCGGAATCAGCACCGCTGAGCCGCTCGATCGCGTGAGGGCACGCGCGAGCGCGCCCGGCGGCCGCCTCGGCGCGGGGATCAACCGTGCTCAGAGGACGTGCTGGTGACCCCCGAATGACGTCGGTCGCGGCAGAGGCGTGACGACGGATTCCGCACCTCTCCGGGCCCCTGATTGCGGGTTCTGCTCACCTGCCGGACTCGGAATGACAAGAACCGTCGCCACACTCTATTGTTCCCGTTATGACAGCTTTGGAAATTGGCGGCGAAGCTCTGCCGCAGGAACGCAAGATCGTCACCGAGATCCCGGGACCGAAGTCCCGTGAGATCGAGGCCCGGCGATCGACCGCCGTCGCGACCGGCGTCGGATCGAGCCTTCCGGCCTACGTGGTCGCCGCAGGCGGAGGAATCCTCAAGGACGTCGACGGCAATCAGCTCATCGACCTGGGATCCGGCATCGCCGTGACCACCGCGGGCAACGCGAACCCCCGCGTCGTCAAGGCCGCGACCGAACAGCTCGAGGCGTTCACGCACACGTGCTTCATGGTCAACCCCTACGAGAGCTACGTCGAGGTCGCCGAGGCGCTCAACCGTCTCACCCCCGGTGACCACGAGAAGCGCACCGTGCTCCTCAACTCCGGCGCCGAGGCGGTTGAGAACGCCGTGAAGATCGCCCGCGCGCACACGAACCGTGACGCGGTCGTCGTCTTCGACCACGCGTACCACGGTCGCACCAACCTCACGATGGCGATGACCGCGAAGGCTCATCCCTACAAGGCCGGGTTCGGCCCGTTCGCCGGTGAAGTCTACCGCGCGCCCATGTCGTACCCCTTCCGCGACAACGATGCCGCCGGCACGAAGGTCAGCGGCGAAGAGGCGGCCAAGCGCGTGATGACGATGATCGACAAGCAGATCGG
The DNA here is from genome assembly GCF_057364785.1 of Brevibacterium sp. LAARM2_SD2. Taxonomy (NCBI): domain Bacteria; kingdom Bacillati; phylum Actinomycetota; class Actinomycetes; order Micrococcales; family Brevibacteriaceae; genus Brevibacterium; species Brevibacterium sp. LAARM2_SD2. Next base: position 13,644 of record NZ_JBNFOM010000018.1, read on the forward strand.
CGCGGAGAACGTCGCCGCGATCGTCATCGAGCCCATCCAGGGCGAGGGCGGCTTCATCGTCCCGGCCGAGGGCTTCCTCCCGACGCTCGTCGAGTACGCGCGGGAGAACGGCATCGTCTTCGTCGCCGACGAGGTCCAGGCCGGCTTCGCCCGCACCGGCAAGATGTTCGCCAGCGAGTGGGAGGAGATCGTCCCCGATCTCATCACCACGGCGAAGGGCATCGCCGGCGGTCTGCCGCTCTCGGCGGTCACCGGTCGCGCAGAGATCATGGACTCGGTCGGTCCCGGCCGCCTCGGCGGCACCTACGGCGGCAACCCCACCGCGTGTGCGGCTGCCCTCGGTGCGATCGAGGCGTACGAGAACGACGGTCTCCTCGAGCGGGCGACGCAGATCGGCGAGCTCATCACCGACCGCCTCGTCAAGCTCCAGGACACGTACCCGGAGATCGGCGACATCCGCGGCCGCGGGGCGATGGTCGCCGCCGAGTTCGTGGGTCGCGACTCGATCGACCCGAACCCCGAACTCGTCAAGGACCTCGCGGCCTACGCGGCGAAGAACGGCGTCCTCGTCCTCACGACGGGCACCTTCGGCAACGTCCTGCGGTTCCTGCCGCCGCTGACGATCTCCGACGAGCTGCTGAACGATGCGTTCGACGTCCTCGAGGCGGGACTCGCCGAACTCCTCGGCTGACACCCGGCGGCGGTGAACGCCGCGTCGCCGCTCCTGTCACGACCCTGCTCACCCGGACTCCCCGCGGAGGCCTCACCGGCCCGCCGTGGGGAGACCGCGCCGGTGTGAGCAGGGTCGTGTGCGCTCTTCCTGCGAACTCGCCGCAAATGTAGGACACTTATAGTCATGGGTGCGACGACAGACGAGCGGCCGGAGGGCCGCTGGGCGCGCGTGTGGGGATTCCTGCGCGGCCCCCGCTTCGTCGATCTGCCGATTCGCGCCCTCGCCCTCATCATGGGCCTCACGGTCCTCGTCCCCGGGTCGTTCGAGACCGACGAACCGCTCTATGTCGGCCTGCTCATCGCCGCGTATGCGCTGCTCATCGTCACGCCTTTCGCGCCGCGGACGGTGGCGCTCATCGCCACGGCGGCCGGCATCGGCTACCTGTGGCTCTACCCCGACCTCGAGAACATGTTCCCCGAGGCGCTCATCCTCTCCGCAGGCGTCCTGCTCAGCTATTTCCGCTGGTGGTCGTTCGCGGCGGCGTCGCTCGGCCTGCTCGCCTACATCGGGGTCGCGACGCAGCTCGGCGCCTACGACGAGGGACTGCCGGGACTCATCGACCTCGGCTACGGGTGGCTGATGACCTCGGTGCTCGGCCTCGCGGCCGGGGTCATCGAACTGCGCTTCCGGCGCGAGATCACCCGACGCGAGACGGCGGCGCGCGAGCATGCGCGCACCGTGGAGGCGCTGCGCACGCGCTTCACCTCCGACACCCACGACACGATCTCCCATTCCCTGTCCACCGAGGCGGCGATCATCAAGTCCCTCGGCCGGGCCCCGCAGGCCCCGGGCACGGATCGGATGATCGCCGAGCTCGCGATGGTCAACGCGGAGGCCTCGAAGCGCCTGCGCCAGCTCATCGGTCGCCTGCAGGCGGATGCTCCCGACACCTCGCGGATCGAACTGCAGGCCGAGGCCTACCTCCTCACCTCGGCGATCAGGGACGGCAGCGCAGCCGGCGGGGTGCGGCTGGCGACGACGGTCGGTGACCTCCCCGCTCACGCCTCTCGCGAGGTCGGCGAGCATTTCACGGCCTTCATCCTCGAACTCGCGACGAACGTCATCCGCTACTCGACGCCCGGCACGGAGTCCCGCCTCGATGTCGCCGCGCTGCGCAGTGCGACCGACCGCGTCGACCTCCACTATCGCAGCATCAACAGCGCCGAGGCGGATCTCACCGTCGTGCCGCGCTCGCTGCAGGTGCGCGCGCAGGCCCTCGGCGGGGACTGCACGGTGGCGACGGCCCCCGACGGTCGGGTCGTCGTCGAGGTGGTCCATCCGGTGCGGCTGAGCGGTGACGGCGCCGAGGCGGCTGCCGGTGACCGCGGTGCCGGTGAGCGCGGAGCCGGTGAGCGCGGAGCCGCCGAATGCGTGAGTGAGGATTTCGCTGAGGTGGCGCGTGCTGATGGTGCCGGGCCGCGCGGTGGTGCCGGGCCTCGTAGTGCCGGGCAGCGCGGTGATTCCAGGGACGGCGGTTCTGGTGGGCTGGCGGACGTGCGCGCCGCTGCCGACGACCGTGCGCTTTCCAGCCGCAATGAGTCCGGTGTCCGTTCGCCTGAGCATTCGGCGACCGGGGCGCTCTCGATGTCGGGTGCCTCCGGCAGCGACGAGCTGCGCCTGCGCTCGGAGCCCGCGCACGGGGAACGGCAGCACAGCGGAAGCCGTCGCGGATGACGTCGCGCGTGAGCGGGACCGACCCGTCGCGCATGAGCGGAACCGACCCGGAGGCGGAGGAGCCGGCACCGCGCGTTCCCGCACACCCCGGCCCCGCCTCGGTGCTCATCGTCGATGATGACCGGTGGACGACGCGGGCGATCGCTGCGGCTCTCAGCGACGACGGGACGCTCACGGTGCTCGACCCCCGGCATTCGGGGGAGGACGCGGTCGAGGCGTTCATCCGGTTCCGCCCTGACCTCGTGCTCATGGACGTCAACATGCCGCCGGGGATGAGCGGGGTCGACGCGACCGCGCAGATCATCGACGTCGAGCCGAGCGCGCGGATCGTCCTCCTCACGACGGTCTCCCCGGGTCCGGGGATCGCGCGCGCCCTCGAGGCCGGTGCCCTGGCCGCGGTGAACAAGACGGCCTCGGACGCGGAGCTCGTCGGCGTCGTCAAGGCCGCGCTCGGCGGGGATTCGCCGGCGCTGCTGCGCTCACTCGCCGCGGACATCGTGCTCAGCGGCGATCCGCTGCCCGAAGCCCCCGAGGCGGCACCCGTCCTCACCGACAAGGAGCTCATCCTCCTGCGGCAGCTGTGTGCGGGCATGGACTACGGCGAGATCGCCGAGGCGCAGTTCGTCTCGCTCCACACCGTGAAGTCGCATGCGCGGAATCTGCGGATCAAACTCGGTGCGAAGAACCTCGCGCAGGTCGTCGTCCGCGCGATCCAGTTCAAGTTCTACTCACCGGAGTGAGGCGAGGGCGCTGACGCTCACCTGAAGCTCACCCGGCGATTTCATCCTTTTAGGCGATGACAGGCTCGCCCGAGCCGGGCACAGTGGGGGAGGCCGCGCAGACGTGCGGTCATCGCATCCGCCGATCGTGCGGTGGAAGGAGCAATCTGTGGAATTGTCGTTGCCGGCGGACCTGCTGGGAATCCTCATGATCCTCTTCGCGGCAGCGTCCGCGGTTCTCATCATCGCGCTCATGATCGTCGGACTGCGTGTGCTCATCAGAGTCGATCGCCGCCTCGGCCGGCAGCTGCCGCATGACGCAGCGCCGGCGAGCGGCACTGTGGCGGCACCTGATGATCGCCTTCTCACCGGTGGCGGTCATCGCGCGTAGACGACTCGTCCGCGGCATCGCCATCGCGGTCGGCAGCGGTCTCGCCGCGCTCATCGTCGGCGCGTTCGTCTGCGGGCGGGTGATCTCCTCGTTCACGGTCCAGGACGTTATCTTCGACAACGTGCCCTCGAAGGTCCACTGCGACGAGGTGCCGAGCCGCCGGGTCGCCGAACGGGCGGCAGCGGAGTTCCCCGCCATCGACGATGCCGACGTCCACGTGGTCGATCGGTGCGGCGGCGCGATCATCGAAGTCCAGTACGGCGGCGCGACGACACGCGAGCGCATCGAGGATGTCCTCGATGAGACCGGGCGCTGGGACCGCGAGTCAGGCTGGTGGTGGGAGTCCGTGCCCGTCCAGCTGAGCAACGTCTGAGGAAACGTCTGAGGCGGGGTGCCGGGGGCGCGTGCCGGCGTGTCGGGAGCGGATGCCATGATGGTCTCGGAGGCCCGGCACCGTCCTCGGTGCGGATCCGGACGACGACGTGACCGTGAAGGACCCCATGGACAGCCCGCACCGCGACACCGCCACCCTGACCGAGCGCCGCACCCGCGCCATCGCGGCGATCGCTGCGAACTCGTCGACCGAGCCGCCTGTTCGCGGCGACGTTCCGGCGCTCACCGACGACAGTCCCGTGCTCGGCCTCATCGACCTCGACGAGGTGGCCGCCGCGTTCGCGCAGTTGACCGCGGCGTTCGAGCCTCCTGCGACGGCAGCCACCGACCCCACCGCGACCTCGGACACGGACCCCGCCCCGACGTCGGACGCCGGGCCCGCTGCGAGCGCGGACTCGGACCCCACCGCGACGGACCCTGCCGTGAAGTCCGGCACGACGGTCCTCCACGCCGTCGCCTGCAAGGCCGTGCCCCTGCTGCCGCTGCTCCGGTTCTACGCCGAGGCGGGAGCCGGTTGCGAGGTCGCGAGTCCCGGCGAACTCGAACTCGCCCTGTCCGCCGGGTTCCGGCCCGAGACGATCGTCTTCGACTCGCCCGCGAAGACGATGAGCGAGCTGCGCCGCGCGCTCGCCCTCGGCATCTCCGTCAATGCTGACAGCTGGGAGGAGCTCGCCCGACTCGACGAGCTCGTCGACGATCGCACCACCTCGGTGATCGGGGTGAGGATCAACCCGCAGTCCGGGGTCGGTGCGATCGGCGCGATGAGCACGGCGACGCAGACGTCGAAGTTCGGCATCGGGATCGCCGACCCGGGCGCCCGCGACGCCCTCATCGAGGCCTACCTCGCGCGCCCGTGGCTGACCCAGATCCACGTCCATTCGGGGTCGCAGGGCATCACCCTCGACCAGGCGGCAGCGGGGATCGCCGCGGCCGTCGACCTCGCCCGCGAGGTCAACACGAGGGCGGGTGCTCGCCAGGTCACCCGCATCGACATCGGCGGCGGCCTGCCGGTCAACTTCACCAGCGACGAGGTGACCCCGACCTTCGCGGCCTACCGTGAGGTCCTCGACGTGGTCGTCCCTGCCCTCAACGAGTTCGACATCGTCACCGAGTTCGGCCGCTCCCTGCTCGCGAAGGCCGGCACGATCCTCACCCGCGTCGAAACCGCGAAGACGACCGGTGGGCGGCACATCGCGATGACCCATGCGGGCGTGCAGGTCGCCACCCGCACCGCCTACGCTCCCGCGGACTGGCCGCTGCGGATCCTTCCGTTCGACGTCGACGGCGCCCCGAAACGCGCCGAGGCGGTCCCCACCGACGTCGCAGGACCGGCGTGCTTCGCCGGTGACCTCCTCGCCGAGAACCGGGACCTGTCCCGCCTCGACGTCGGCGATCTTGTCGCCGTGCCCGACACCGGCGCGTACTACTTCTCGAATCCGTTCTCCTACAACCTCCTGCCGCGCGTGCCCGTGTACGGCTATCGCATGGTGGCGACTGCGCGCGGAGTCCCCGGTTCCGCGGAGTCGGAGAACCGCCTCGGCGCCGGGGTGGAGTTCTCGCTCATCCGGCGTGGGCAGACGATCGCTGAGATCCTCGCCGAGGCGGGGGAGCCGGAGATCTCGCGGCTCTGATCCGGTCGGTGGCGAACTCTGCACCCGCGCAGCGCGGAACACCAGTCGGCAGAAGCGACCGTCACTCGGCTCCGGATCGCCCCGTCACCGGATACTCTGAGGTGATGGTGACGACGGAGAGAGGACAGCCGTTGGGGCATCAGTCCATCTCAGCGGCGGACGGCCCGCGCCACACCGTGCGCGAGTGGAATGAGCGGCTCGTGCTCGACCGGCTCTGGGCCGGTGATCCGCTCGAGGGGATGTCGACGAACGATCTCATCTCTCAGACCGGACTCACGCGAGCCACAGTCCTCGCGCAGTGCGAGGATCTGCAGCGCCGCGGACTCATCGTCCAGGGGCCGCCCGACCGGCAGAGCGGCAGCGGTCGCCCCGGCAAGCGCTTCTTCCCCCGAGCGCGCGATGCCCTCTGTGTCGGTGTCGACGCGGGGCTGAATTCCGTGTCCGTGGCAGTCGCCGATGTCACCGGTCGTCGTCTGGGCGGAGCCCGCATCCGCTTTGCCGATGATGCGAGCCGGAGTCGCGCTGCGCAGGTGCGCACCGCCATCGATCGGGCGATCGCAGGGGCGGAGGCAGACCATGAGCAGGTGCGGACCATCTGCTTCGGATTCGCCGCGCCCATCGCCGCCGAGGGCTCGATGGCGATGGAGGACCCGTTCTGGCGGGAAGTGGAAGTGGACCTGCAGGAGGTGCTGCACGACCTCGACTGGGCAGTCTCGGTCCACAACGATGCCAACCTCGCGGCCATCGCCGAACGCCATGCGGGCGCCGTCGACGCCGCGGGGGACTTCGTCATGCTCTTGGCCGGAGAGCGGTTCGGAGCAGGAATCGTCGACGGCGGACACCTTCTCACCGGTGCACGCGGCGGAGCCGGAGAGATGGTCTACCTCGAGCACGTCGAAGGTGTGCGTTCGACCGAGGGGCTGGGCCGACTCGCCCGGAAGTGGGCAGAGCGGGAGAACGCCAGGGGAGTGGATGAGGCACCGCTGCCCTTGGACCCCCACGAACTCATCGCGCAGGCCGCAGCGGGGAGACCGGCGGCGCTGCGGTTGGTCGATGACCTGTCGGATCGTTTGGCGCGGGTCGTGGCGACCCTGTCGAGCCTGCTCAACCCGCAGGTCGTGGTCGTCAGCGGGGCCACGGCGCTTGAGGACGAGATCCTTCTGCGCCGCGCAGAGGAGATGGTGGCCGACTACGCGCCGATGCCGGTGAGGATCGTGCCCTCGAAGCTGGGCGGCGATGCCGTGGTCGACGGAGCCATCGCCGTCGCACTCGAAGCCGTCCGCGACCTGCTGCGGGCTCGCCTCTCGGACTGACGAATGCACAGCCCCGGGAGCAGGTCGCTTGATTTAATTAATTTAGGAGGTATATTTAAGCGCTATAGAAACAGCGTGAAGCATTCGCGCTTGACCATCAGGAGACAACGACGTGTCCCGATCACCGGCAGACTCTCTACCATTCGTCGCAACGCGACGGGGGTTCCTCGCCGCCGCTGCGGCCGGAACCATGCTGTCCCTCGGCGGCTGCTCCGGAGGTGTGAGCGGTCGGCCCACCGTCACGCTGTACCAGTCGAAGCCCGAGGCCATCCCCTATTTCCGCGAACTCGTCGCTGCGTTCAACGCCGAAGGCACCGGGCTCCGCGCAGTTCATGACACCGCATCCAATCTGTCGGGAGGCTTCGCCCGCAGTGCCCCGCCCGATCTCGGCTGTCTCAATTACAACTTCGAGATGGCGCGCTTCCAGGAGCGCGGCGCGCTCTCCGACCTCTCGGATCTGCCAGAGGCAGCGGCCGTCGCGCCCGAGATCCAGGGTCTGGTCGACCAGTATCCCGGCTATCCCGGGCGAACCAGTGTCATCCCCTACTCCCTGATGGCGGCCTCCGTTCTCTACAATCGCGAGCTGTTCGACCGGTGCGGGGTCGAGGTGCCCCGGACCTGGACCGAGCTGCTGGAAGCGTGCGGGACATTCCAGGATGCAGGGGTGACGCCTCTCATCAGCACTTACACCGACGCGTGGACCGTGTCGCAGGGACTCGCCGATTACAGCCTGGGTGGCGGGCTGAACATCGCCGATTTCTTCGCGCAGCTGCGGGCACAGGGAGACGACCTCGGTCCGACGGCCCCGGTGTCCTTCAGCAAGGACTTCCACGGTCCGCTGTCGAAGATGCTCGAGCTCGCCGCCTACTCGAACCGGAACGCGGCGAGTCTGGGCTACGGAGACGGCAACCTCGCCTTCGCCCGAGGCGAGGGTGCGATGTATCTGCACGGCCCGTGGGCGCTCGGCGAGATCGCCAAGACGAATGCCGGCCTCGACATCGGGACCTTCCCCCTGCCGATGACCGAGGACGCGGACGATCTCAGGGTGCGCGTCAACATCGACCTCGCACTCTGGATTCCCGAGGCCGCGCGCAATCCCGATGGAGCCCGCGAGCTGGCAGCCTTTCTGCTCGACCCCGCGATACAGGACACGTACAACGCCGAGAACCTCGGTTTCGGAGTGCGCGCCGGGGCGCCGCCTGTCACCGACGAGCGACTCGTTGAGATGCAGTCGTACGTCGACCGCGGGGCCTTCTACCAGGGGGCGTCCACGGCCATTCCCCGCACGATTCCGTTCGAGAACTACATGCAGGGCCTCGTGCTCGGGGCCGATCTCGAAGGAGTTCTCTCCACCCTCGACGACGACTGGGCCAGATTGGCCCGCCGGTCATGAACCGAACTCAACGATGAGGAGAACGATGACCACAGAGAGCCGGGCCGGCAACCGCCATCATGTTCGGCGCCGCAGACGGGGCGCCGAGGCCGTCCATTTCCTCTTTCTGCTGCCTGCGGTGCTCGCCTTCACCCTGGCACTCACTGTCCCAGCGGTGATGGGCGTCTTCTTCAGCTTCACCGACTCGATCGGGTTCGGGGAGTGGAACTTCGTCGGTCTCACCAATTACGCGGTTCTCTTCAGCGATCCTGCCATTCTCGGCGCATATGGCTTCACGATCGGCGTCGCGGTGGTCACCGTGATTCTCGTCAACGTCATCGCTCTGCTTCTCGCCATCGGCCTGACTTCGCGAATCCGCGCCAAGAATGCGCTTCGAGCAGTGTTCGTCCTGCCGATGGTGCTGTCAGGGATCATCATCGCGTTCGTCTTCAACTTCCTCTTCTCACGCACGGTGCCCGCCGCGGCATCGGCCGGGGGACTCGGATTCCTCGAAGAGAGCATCCTCTCCGATCCCGATCTCGCATGGATCTCGATCGTCATCGTCACGGCGTGGCAGGCCGTCCCCTCCGCCATGCTCATCTACATCGCCGGACTCGTCTCCATCCCCGCGGAGGTGTACGAAGCAGCGGCGCTCGACGGAGCGACGTCGTGGTCCCGGCTGCGCTCCATCACCCTGCCCCTGATGGCCGGCTACATCGCCATCAACGTGGTGATCGGGTTCAAGAACTTCCTCAATTCGTACGACGTCATCGTCGGCCTCACCGACGGCGGACCGGGCACGTCAACCCGGTCGGTGGCGATGATGATCTTCCGCGGCTTCGACAACGGCGATTACGCCTACCAGATGGCGAACTCAGTGATCTTCTTCCTCATCGCACTCGGCATCGCCCTCATCCAACTGCGGCTCTCCCGCGGAAAGGCCGGCTCCTGATGTCTGCAACACCCACTGTGCTCCCCGACTCCGCTGTCCGAACCTCACCGCGCAGTCTCGACGCCGACCGCACCAAGGCGGGAACACGACGCCGGCGGCGTCGGGGAGTCGGTCTCACCGTGCTGCTCGCAGCATGCTCGCTGACAGTCCTGGTTCCGCTCTACGTCACTGTCTCGATGGCGTTGAAGTCGGGTTCCCAAGCTGTCGATGGTGAGGCGTTCGCACTGCCTGCTCCTCCGAGTCTCGAGGGCATCGTCGAGGCGTGGTCGCTGACGAACTTCCCTCGAGCCTTCGCAATCTCCGTGTTCGTGACGACCGTCTCCGTCGTCGGAACCATCCTTCTCAGCTCCATGGCCGCCTACGCGATCTCACGGAACTGGCATCGCAGACTGTTCCGCTGGTCCTTCTTCTACCTCCTGGCCGCGATGTTCCTGCCGTTCCCGGTCCTCGCGCTGTCACAGGTGAAGCTGACCGGCATGGTCGGCCTGGCGAATCCACTCGGAGTGGCCGTCCTCCACATCCTGTTCCAGCTGTCGTTCTCCGTCATGCTCTACACCGCGTTCCTGCGCAGCCTTCCGGAAGAGCTCGAGGAGAGTGCGCGGATCGACGGTGCGTCGACTACTCAGGTCTTCTGGCGGATCGTCTTCCCGCTTCTCGCGCCGATGAGCGCGACGGTCGGCATCTTCTCCTTCCTCGCCTCCTGGAACGACTTCATGATGCCCTCGCTCATCATCGCCGATCCGAGTCTGCAGACCCTCCCCGTCGTGCAGTCGATCTTCCAGACTCAGTTCAGCAACAACTACCACATCGCCTTCTCGTCGTATCTCATGGCGATGGCGCCGGCGTCATCGTCTACCTCTTCACGCAGCGTTGGGTGATGTCCGGAGTGACCCAGGGAGCGGTGAAGTGATCAGACAGGGACCTCCCAACCGTGCGCCGCCGTCCAGGTGGTCTCGGCCCCGATGCTCCACCGCGGAGTCGTCCCCGGTCACAGCCCGCCTCAGCTCCCGTCTCCGGTACGAACAGGACAGGAATACCACAATGCTCCAGACCTCAGAATCGCGTTCGCGCTCGACCGCGCTCCTCCACGACCACGATTGGTGGCGTCAGGCCGCCGTCTACCAGATCTACCCGCGCAGCTTCGCCGACTCCGACGCCAACGGCATCGGCGATCTCGCCGGAATCATCGAGAAGGTGCCCTACCTCAGCGCTCTGGGCATCGACGCTGTCTGGCTCAGCCCGTTCTACCCGTCCGCGCTCGCAGACGGCGGCTATGATGTCGACGACTACCGCGATGTGGACCCGCGACTCGGCACGCTCGCCGAGTTCGACGCCCTGACCGCAGCACTGCACGACGTCGGAATCCGCATCATCGTCGACATCGTGCCCAACCATACGTCGGACAGGCACGAATGGTTCCGGGCAGCGCTCGCCGCAGGCAAGGGCTCCCCGGAACGGGGACGCTACCTCTTCAGAGACGGACGCGGGGAGCGAGGGGAACTGCCCCCGTCGGACTGGACATCGATCTTCGGCGGCTCCGCCTGGGAACCGGTGGGGGACGGCCAGTGGTATCTCCACAACTTCGCCCCCGAACAGCCCGACCTCGACTGGAACAACCCGGACGTGCGTGCAGACTTCCTCGCCACTCTGCGCTTCTGGGCCGACCGCGGAGTCGACGGTTTCCGCGTGGATGTCGCCCACGGTCTGGCCAAGGACCTTCCCCCGGAGGGAGAGCCTCTGCCGACTCAGGCCGAACTCGACGCCCTGCCTCACGACGGACAGCATCCGCTCTGGGACCGAGACGACGTTCACGACATCTATGCGGAATGGAGGCGACTATTCCGCAGCTATGATCCGCCCCTGATCGGAGTCGCGGAAGCGTGGGTGGATCCCGATCGCCGGGCTCGCTACGCCGGCCAGGACGGATTGGGGCAGGCCTTCAGCTTCGATCTGCTGCGCGCCGACTTCGACCCCCGGGTCTTCCGAAGCGTCATCACGTCGAACCTCGAACTGGCGGCCGCCTCGGGATCATCGACCACGTGGGTGTTCTCCAACCACGATGTCGTCCGTCACGCCACGCGCTACGGACTGCCGGTCTCCGGAGACAGTGAGCGCATGGGGCGGGAATGGCTGCTCTCCGGGGGAACCGCGCCCGAACTCGACGCTGCTCTGGGTCTGCGCCGGGCGCGCGCGGCCACGCTGCTGCAGCTCGCCCTGCCAGGTTCGGCCTATCTGTACCAAGGCGAGGAACTCGGGCTGCACGAGGTGCCGGACATCCCCGAGGCCGCACGACAGGATCCGACGTTCTTCCGCAGCCGCGGCGTGGAGCTCGGCCGCGACGGCTGTCGAGTGCCGTTGCCGTGGACATCAGAAGGACCGGCATTCGGCTTCGGAGACGCAGCGCCGCATCTGCCGCAACCTGACTGGTTCGCCGAGTACTCTGCCGAGCGGGAGGAGGGCGACCCGTCGTCGACTCTGTGGCTGTATCGCCGTGCGCTGCGACTGCGCAGCGAGCTGAGAGAGAGCGAGCAGCTGGAGTGGCTCGAACTCGGAGACGAGGTCGTCGGATTCCGGCGGCCGGGCGGCTGGGTCAGTGTGACGAATTTCGGCCCGCAATCGGTGCCGCTGCCGGACGGTGACATCCTGCTCTCGAGCGAGGAGCTGCCTGGCGACGGCACTCTCCCCGGCGCTGCGACCGTATGGCTGCGAGATCCCGACACCGGTGAGAACACGAGAGGATGAAGGGCGCACGCCATGGCGACAGTGACATATGACGGCGCGAGTCGGGTCTATCAGCCCGGCCGGAAGCCCGCAGTCGACGGCCTCGACCTCCACGTCGAGGACGGCGAGTTCATCGTTCTCGTCGGACCGTCCGGCTGTGGCAAGTCCACGAGCCTGCGGATGCTGGCGGGCCTCGAAGAGGTGAGCGACGGACGGATCCTCATCGGCGACCGAGACATCACCGATGTCCCGCCCAACGAGCGGGACATCGCCATGGTGTTCCAGAACTACGCTCTCTATCCGCACATGAGTGTGGGAGACAACATGGGCTTCGCCCTCAAGATCGCCGGAGTTCCCGCTGCGCAGCGCAGAGCCCGTGTCCGCGATGCCGCAGAGCTGCTCGACCTCGGCGAATACCTCGACCGAAAGCCCAAAGCGCTGTCGGGCGGACAGCGACAGAGGGTGGCGATGGGAAGGGCCATCGTGCGAGAGCCCAGGGTGTTCCTCATGGACGAGCCGCTGTCGAATCTCGATGCCAAACTGCGCGTGCAGATGCGCTCGCAGATCGCTTCGCTGCAGTCGCGTCTCGGGGTCACCACTGTGTACGTCACCCACGATCAGACGGAAGCACTGACGATGGGGGACAGGATCGCGGTCCTCAACGACGGTCAGCTGCAACAGGTCGACTCTCCGTCGGTGATGTACTCGCGACCGGCGAATGTCTTCGTGGCGGGGTTCATCGGTTCGCCTGCGATGAACCTCGTGCAGGCGGAGAAGATGGAAGCCGGTGCCGTCTTCGGTGACGCGGTCATTCCGGTGCCCAGGGAGGCGCTGCAGGCCTCCTCCGGGGACACCATCACGGTGGGGATCAGACCGGAGGACCTTCGACTGGGCGAGCGCGGAATTCGCCTGCGAGTGGAAATGGTGGAGGTGCTCGGTGCGGACACCTTCGTCCACGGTCGACCTGCCGATGCCGGGGAGGCGGAGTTGGTCGTCGTCCGGGTGCCCACGGAGCGCGCTCCGCGCAAGGGTGAGACGATCCGCGCGCACCCGGACCCGGAGAGGCTTCACCTCTTCGATGCCGAATCGGGGATCAGGCTCTAGGGTCATGTCCTCGCCGAGGCGGGGAGCCGGAGATCTCGCCGCTCTGATCCGGTCGTCCAGTCTTTCGGTGGTGGTCCGGCCCTACGGTGCAGTAGGAAAGGGAGCGAGCCACGGCGCGCATTTCCGTCCCTCAGCCCGCATTGCGTCCTAGGATGAGATGTGAGCAGGGTCTCACCTGCGCCGATGGTTCGATGACGACCGGAAGGACGATGATGTTCACCCACAGCACGCTGCGCAGGGGGCTCGGCAGAACGGTCGCGGGACTTGCCGCGATCGCGCTCGCCGCCGGGCTGGCGACGGCACCGGCAAGCGCTCAGACGACAGAACCCCAACCGACCGACGGCGGCTCCGCGGATGCGACGACGCTGCGCATCGCCACCGACGGCTTCATCGACTCGTTCAACCCGTTCACCTCCTTCTACCTCCTCCCGACGAACACCTTCCGCTACATGTACGAGAACCTCGTCGCCAACGACGCGAAGGACGGTTCGATCACCGAGGGCCTGGCGACCGAATGGTCGACCGACGACGACGGCAAGGTGTGGACGTACAGCATCCGCCCGGACATGAAGTGGTCCGACGGTGAACCGCTGACGGCGAACGACGTCGCGTGGACCTACACGCAGATGATGGAGAACGAGGATCTCGCGGTCGCCAACGGCAGCCTCGTCGAGAACTTCGAGAAGGTCGAAGCGCCCGACGACGGGACCGTCGTCATCACGCTGAAGAATCCGCAGGCGAACAATCCCGGCCAGGAGATCCCCATCGTCCCCGAGCACATCTGGTCGACAATCGACAACCCGGGCGAGTTCAAGAACGATGCGAACACCGTCGGCTCGGGACCCTTCCAGCTCGAGAGCTACGAGGCGAACAAATCGGTCACGCTCAAGGCCAACCCGAACTTCTGGCGCGGCAAGCCCAAGCTCGACGGCATCCAGTACCGGTACTACACGAACTCCGATGCTCAGGTGCAGGCCGTCCGCTCGGGTGAGGTCGACATGATCACGCTGCTCTCCCCGGAGCAGTTCACCGCCCTCGAAGGGGCCGACGGCGTCGAACTCAACGACGGTCGCGGCCGCCGCTTCAACAGCATCTCCATCAACTCCGGCCTCGCCGACGCCGAGGGCAAGGAGTTCGGCACCGGCAACGAGGCGCTCAAGGACGTGAAGGTCCGGCAGGCGATCCGCGCCGGCATCGACACCGAGACGCTGCGCAAGCAGGTCATGCAGGACTACGCCCAGCCCGCGACGAGCTTCATCCCCTCGGTGTACTCGACCTGGGCTCTGCCGGCCGATGACCCTGTGATCACCGGGTTCGACGTCGAGAAGGCGAAATCCCTCCTCGACGAAGCCGGGTGGACCCCCGGAGCCGACGGAATCCGGGAGAAGGACGGCAAGAAGCTCGAACTCCGCTTCCTCACCGACGCCGCCGAGCCGATCGAGCAGAACACCGCGAAGTTCCTCGAACCGTGGATGAAGGACATCGGCATCCAGCTGAAGAACGAATCGAGCGACTCCGACACCGTCTCCGAGCTCACCACGAAGGGCGACTACGACCTCTACTTCTCCGGCTGGTCGATCAACCCCGATCCGGACTACCAGCTGAGCATCAACACGTGCGGCAACCGCCCCGACGCCGAAGGCAACGGCGGCACCACGCAGGACGGCTACTGCAACCCCGAGTTCGACAAGCTCTACCAGGCCCAGCACATCGAACTCGACCAGGGCAAGCGCGCCGACCTCGTCCGTCAGGCCCTCGAGATCAACTACGAGGACACTCCCTCGATCGTTCTCTGGTACCCCAACCAGCTCGAGGCCTACCGTTCGGACAAGTTCACCGGCTTCACGAAGCAGCCGAGCGACGGCGGTGCGATCGCCAACCAGGTCGGCTACTGGGGCTACACCTCGGTCGAACCGGCGAGCGAAGCCGCCGGTGCCTCTGACGGAGGCGGACTGAGCGCGGGCGCCTGGGTCGGCATCGCGATCGCCGTCATCGTCGGCGGTGGCGGAGTCCTCTGGTTCGCCACCCGCGGACGCAGGAACGCCGACGACCGCGAGTAGTCGACCCGTCCCACCCCGGCCGCTCCGGTCACCGCCGGCAGGGCCCCCGCCTCGACGGGAACCCCGCCGGCGGGCAGCCGACCGGCAGATCACGCACCGGAACGCACTGCCCGAGCACCACCTCGGCGGTGGCCGGAGCGGCCCCCTCTCCATCAGGAGCGCACCCGTGACAGCATCGACGAACAATCCCTCCGGAGGCCCCGGCGACCACGGGACTTCGACCCCCGCCGCCCCAGACCCCGGGACTTCGGACCCAGCCACCACCGGACCAGCCACCCCGGGCCCCGCCGTCGACGGTCTCGGCACCCCCATCGACACCGACGAACCGCCGAAGGGCGCCTCGTTCGCCGCGTACTTCCTCCGCAAACTCGGCGGCTCGGCGATCTCGATGGTCCTCGTCATCGTCCTCGGCTTCTTCGCCTTCCGGCTGCTCCCCGGCGACCCCGTGCTCAAGATCGCCAAGGAACGGCCGATGAGCCCGGCCCAGATCGCCGAGCTGCGCAGCCAATACGGCCTCGACAAACCGCTCATCGTCCAGTTCTGGGACTACCTCGTCGGCATCGTCACGGGCAACCTCGGCGAGAGCTACGTCTACCGCAAACCCGTGTCCGCGCTCATCGGCGAGTACCTCGGCCCGACCCTGCTCCTCACCGCCACCGCCGCGGTCATCGCCATCGTCCTCGGCCTCTGGCTCGGACAGCTCTCGGCGTGGCGGCGCAACTCGCTCTTCGACAAGCTCGCCTCCTCCACCGCCCTCGTCTTCTGGTCGGTCCCGACGTTCTGGCTCGGCCTCATCCTCCTCATGGTCTTCGGCGGCACCCTCCAATGGCTGCCGACCGGCGGGATGATCACGCCCGGGCTCGACCCGTGGTCACCGGAGGCGATCATCGACGTCATCCGCCACCTCATCCTCCCGGTCATCACCCTCGTCGCCGTCGTCTACGCGCAGTTCCTCATGGTCATGCGCGCCTCCCTCATCGAGGAGATGTCCGAGGACTACCTCACGACCGCCCGCGCGAAGGGCCTCACCGAGGACGAGGTCCGCCGCCGGCACGCCGTGCCCAACGCGCTCCTGCCCACGGTCACGGTCGTCTTCCTCCACCTCGGCGGACTCATCGCCGGCGCCGTCACCGTCGAGGCGATCTTCTCCTGGCCGGGCCTCGGAAAGCTCACCTTCGACGCGATCAGCGGACCCGACCTGCCCCTCCTCCAGGGCACGTTCGTCGTGTTCTCCGCGATCATCATCGTCATGAACCTCGCCGCCGACCTCGTCTACCGCTGGCTCGATCCGAGAGTGAGGAGAGCGTGATGGACAACGATCACCGCGCCGAGGCGGCCCCCGGAACCGCATCGACCCCGGGCACCCAGCCCGCATCGTCCCCGACGACCGGGTCCGCACAGTCCCCGGGCACCGAGCCCGGACGGTCTGCTGCCACCCGCGGCGGTGCCGCCGGCTTCGACAGTGCGAAGCTCGTCCGCGAACGCCGTCTGCGCAGTCTCCGCCGCAACTGGCGCGCCTTCCGCACCGACACCCCGGCGATGATCGGGGCGATCGTCCTCCTCCTCTTCGTCCTCATGGCGATCTTCGCTCCCGTCATCGCTCCGGCCTCGATGCTCGACGTGACGAAGCAGCTCGACGTTCCGCGCTACGCCCCGCCGAGCCTCGCCCACCCGCTCGGCACCGACGACCTCGGCCGCGAGATCTGGGCGCGCATCGTCTGGGGCTCGCGCGTCTCCCTCCTCGTCGGCGTCGCCGCGACCCTGATGTCGATGGTCATCGGCACGCTCATGGGCTTGGCCGGCGGACACTTCACCGGCATCGTCGGGGCCGTCGTCATGCGCCTCATCGACTTCTTCCTCGTCCTGCCCTCCCTGCTGCTCGCCATCGTCCTCTCCACCGTCCTCGACCGCGGGGTCTTCACGATCGTCGTCGCGATCGGCATCGCCTCGTGGGCGTCGACGGCCCGGATCGTGCGCTCGCAGACCCTCAGCGTCGAATCCCGGCTCTACATCGAACGGGCGCGCATCCTCGGTGCCGGACATCGGCACATCCTCGTCAAGCACCTGCTGCCCGCGGTCATGCCGCTCGTGCTCGCGAACACGACGCTCATGGTCGGCAGCGCGATCATCGCGGAGTCGACGCTCGCGTTCCTCGGCCTCGGGGACCCGGTTCGGAATCGTGGGGGACGATCCTCAAGAACTCGATGGACGCCTCGGCGGCGACCTCGGGATACTGGTGGTACGTGCTGCCGCCGGGCATCGCGATCCTCCTCGTCGTCCTCGCGTTCACGATGGTCGGCCGGGCGCTCGAAGCGATCATCAATCCGACCCTGAGGAGCAGCCGATGACCGATCTCAGCTTCGACGACGTCTCGATCACCTACCGCTCCTCGTCCTCGCGCGGCGACGTGCCCGCCGTCATCGACGTCAGCCTCGACCTGCCGAGCGGGTCGACCCTCGGCATCGCCGGTGAGTCGGGCTCGGGGAAGTCGACGCTCGTGATGTCCGCGCTGCGGCTGCTGCCGAAGTCGGCGAAGGTGACCGGGCACGTCCGCCTCGGCGGCCAGGACATCTCCGATCTCAGCTTCGGGCAGATCCGTGCAGTGCGCTGGGCGCAGGCGTCGATCGTCTTCCAGGGCGCACTCCACTCCCTCAACCCCGTCCGCCGGGTCGGCCGGCAGATCATCGAAGCCCTCGAACACCACGCCAAGGGCACGTGGACGACGCCCGAGAAGCGTCGGGCGCGGATGCTCGAGCTCCTCCGCGAGGTCGACCTCGACCCGGCGAAGGCCGAGGCCTACCCGCACGAGCTCTCGGGCGGGCAGAAGCAGCGGATCATGATCGCGATGGCGCTTGCGTGCGAACCCGACATCATCATCGCCGACGAGCCGACCACCGCCCTCGACGTCATCGTGCAGAAGCAGATCCTCACCGGGCTCGCCGACCTCGTCGCCGACCGCGGCATCTCGCTGCTGATGATCAGCCACGATCTCGCCGTGCTCTCCGCGGTGTGCGAGAACCTCGCGATCATGAAGGACGGCCGGATCGTCGAATACGGTCCCAGCGACGACGTGTGCCTGCGCCCCCGGGAGGAGTACACCAAGCAGCTGGCCGGGGCGTTCCCGCAGATCGGGGACGAGGAGTCGCGGCTGCGTCCGCGGACCGCCAAACCCGCCGAGGTGCGGCTGACCGACCCGTTCACGATGACCGACGAGGTGGTGCTCGAGGCGCAGAACCTCAGCGTCACCTTCGACACCCGGCAGGGTCGGGAGAGAGCCGTCCACGGCGTCGACCTCGCCCTGCGCAGGCCGAGATCCTCGCCGTCGTCGGTCAGTCGGGGTCGGGGAAGACGACGCTGGCGCGCTCACTCCTCGGTCTGCAGGAGACCGACCCGGGATCGCGGATCGCCTTCGCCGGCCGGCCGCTGCCGACGAAGGCCAAGGACCTGCGGGCATTCCGACGCCAGGTGCAGATGGTCCTCCAGGACCCGTCGGGGTCGCTCAATCCGAAGCGCAGCGTCTACGAAGCCGTCGCCGAGGGACTCCAGGTCCAGGGGCTGACCGAGGACGAGTACGCGAAGGTCATCGGAGCGCTCGAGGCCGCGGAACTGACCCCGGCTGCGGACTACCTCGAGTCGATTCCGCAGGAGCTCTCCGGCGGTCAGCGGCAGCGCGTCGTCATCGCCGGTGCCCTCGCGCTCGACCCACAGGTCCTCCTCGCCGACGAGCCGGTCGCCTCCCTCGACGCCTCGGTGCGCGGAGAGATCCTCTCCCTCTTCCTCGCGCTGAAGAAGAACCTCGGGATGAGTGCGCTCATCATCACCCACGACCTGGGCCTGGCCTGGAACATCGCTGATACGGTGGCGGTGATGAAGCAGGGAGAGATCGTCGAATACGGACCCGTCGACACGGTCCTCGCCGACCCCCAGCACGCCTACACGCGCGAACTCCTCGCCGCCGTGCCCCGCCTGGGCAGCCAGAGCCTCGTCCGGTCGGGTGCGACGGTGCCGGGAGGTGCTGCGTCGTCGGATGGCGCGGCACCGGGTGTGACCGCACCAGACGCCACCGCGCAGGGCGTCTCGGCGCAGCGGACCGCGGATCCTGCGGGAACCGACGACGCATGACCAGCCCCTACCTCGATTCCGCGCCTCTGGTCCCCGGGGACACCGTGCGTCTCATCGCCCCCTCGGGCCCCGCGGACGAGGACTCGCTGCAGCGGGCGATCTCCCAGCTCGAGGCGTGGGGTCTCAACGTCGTACCGGGCGCTCATCTGCGCGCCCGGCATCCGCGCGTCAACTACCTCGCCGGCACCGATGAGCAGCGCCGCGCCGACCTCGTCGACGCGTGGTGCGACCCCACGGCCGCGGCGGTCATCGCACTGCGCGGGGGCTACGGGGCGATGCGACTGCTCGACGGCCTCGACTTCGCCCACCTGGCCCGCCACGGACTGCGCCCCGACGGACGACCCAAGCTGCTCACCGGGTCCTCGGACATCACCGCGCTTCACCAGGCCTGGGACCACCACCTCGGCGTCGCGACGCTCTTCTGTCCGATGCCCGGCAACGACCCGTTCAAGGAGTCGACCGTCGTCCCCGCCGAGGTGGCCTCGTGGCTCTTCGCCCCCTGGGGCGGGCGCGAACTCGGCTTCCCGCCCGACGCGACCGGGGCCCCGGACGCACAGACCTCGAACCCCGGCACTCCGGAGGAAGCCGCACACGCGCACCCCAGCGCCCCCGGCGGCGCCGCTCGGCCCGAATCGAGGACGCAAAGTGTCGATGCGGGGCGCGAGAATCGACACTCTGCGTCCGGGAGATCGCCAGCGGACGCCACCGCCTCGCGAACCGGCGCTGCCGGCGACGACTCGAGGACGAAATGGTCGGAGAATTCGGCCGATTCTCGGACCATTTCGTCCTGGGGATTGCGGGACTCGCGCTCGCAGGCCCAGTCGGACGGCACGTCCGCGGACACCACGTCTGCGGACACCACTCCAGTCACTCGCGCGCGGACACTCGTGCCGGGCACGGCGGTCGGGCGGTTCGTCGGCGGCAACCTCAGTCTCGTCGCGGCGGGCCTGGGCAGCCCGGAACTTGCCGACGTCCGCACCCGGCGTGCGACTCGAGGACCGGCGATCGCGATGCTCGAGGACGTCGATGAAGAGCTCTACCGTCTCGACAACCTCCTCGTCCAGCTCGTCCGCGGCGGGTGGTTCGCCTCGGCGGATGCCCTCGTCCTCGGGTCGTGGATCGACTGCGCGCCGATCGACGAGATCGAGGCTCTCGTCCTCGACTTCCTCGGCGAGGCGGGGATCCCGATCGTCTCGGAGATGGGGTTCGGCCACGACCCCGATGCGCCGAGCACCCCGCTCGGCGTCGACGTGAGACTCGAGGCGCGGATGGGGCAGCGGCCGCGGATGTGGGTCGAACGATGAGCGATAACAGACGGATGAACGAACAGAGACGGATCAACGAGCAGAGAAGTCGGAGGGCGACGAGATGAATGAGACGACGAGCGACATCGGCTTCGACAGTTTGCCCGGGGTGCGCTTCAGCGCGCTCGCCTTCGACGTCGACAGCGGGGAGCGGGTCTTCGCGCACCATGCCGAGGACGAGCTCGACACCGCGAGCATGGGCAAGGTCTTCCTCCTCCACACAGCTCTGCAGATGTCCGTCGACGGGACGCTCGACCTCGCGGAGCGGCTGAGCCGCAGACCATCGGAGCGCGTCGACGAGTCGGGCATCTGGTACCTCATGGAGCAGAACGACCTGAGCATCTACGACGTCGCGGTCCTCATCGGGGCGTTCAGCGACAACTTCGCGACCAACGTCCTCATCCGCCGCGTCGGACTCGAGAACGTCGCCCGGCAGGTCGCCGCACTCGGCTACCGGAACTCCGGGCTCCATGACTTCCTCCGCTGGCCGCGGCCGCGCAGGCCCCGCGCACCCTGTCGACCGGCACCGCCGCCGAGCTCAGCGACTTCATGGCCCGCCACGCCGCGGACGAGTTCTGGGACGAGTCGACGAATGAGATCTTCCGTCGCTGGCTGGGTGCCGGCGCGGACACCTCGATGGTCGCCTCGGCGTTCGACCTCGATCCGCTCGCCCACTACCACTATCAGCGTGATGTCTGGGTGTGGAACAAGACCGGGACGGACAGTTCGATCCGCGCGGACGCGGGCATCGTCATGACGCCTCGGCGCCGGGTCGCCTACGCGGTCTTCGCGAACTGGGAGAAGGGGACGGACCGCGTCGTCGAGGTCATGCCGGTCATGCGCGCCGCCGGTGACGCCATCCACCGCTTCCTCTGACAGCGCCACCGACCACCCAGCGCCACCGGCTACCAAGCCCAGCCACCCGCCCAGCACCACTGACAACCCAGCCCCACTGCTTCCCCGACTGAAGGACCACCCCATGATCTCCGACGGCTTCCTCTTCATCAGCGTGCTCATCGCGATCGCCGCCGCCCTCGTCATCGCCGGCCACAGCGGCCGCTTCCGGATCTTCGCCTACGTGCCCGGCTTCGTCTTCCTCTACATCATCGCGGCCCTGCTCAACACGGTCGGCGTCTTCGACCACTCCGACTCCGTCACCGAGGTGGGCGACGGCCTGCGCACGGCCCTGCTGCCGGCGATGATCCTCCTTCTCCTCTTCAAGTGCGACATCCGGCAGATCATCCGGCTCGGTCCCAAGCTGCTCCTCACGTTCGCCGTGACCGCCGCGAGCATCGTCGCCGGCTTCCTCGTCAGCTATCTCATCCTCCGCTCGGTCCTCGACCCCGAGGCGTGGAAGGCGCTCGGTGCCCTCAACGCGTCGTGGACGGGCGGGTCGGCGAACATGGTCGCGGTGCAGGAGATCCTCCAGGCGCCCGAGGACGTCTTCGGGTACGTGCTCATCGTCGACACCGTCATCTACTCGTTCTGGCTGCTGCTGATCTTCTCGTCCGTGACGGTCTCCGACCGCTTCAACCGCTGGACGAAGGCGGACACCTCGAAGCTCGAGGTCGCCTCGACGGCCGAGGACGAGGAGAAGCCGCTGACGATGCCCGCGCTCTTCGGGCTCCTCGGATTCGCCCTTCTCGTCTCCGCCCTCGCGATCCGAGCGGGCGAGCTGCTGCCGGAGATCGGCACCGTCATCAACGCCTCGACGTGGACGATCCTCATCGTCAGCGTCCTCGGGCTCATCATCGGCTCGACGCGGTTCGGCCGGGTGCGCGGCTCGAGCGAACTCGCAACGATCATGCTCTACATCATCATCGGCATCATCGCCTCGGGCTCCGACTTCACCTCGCTCACGCAGGCCCCGCTCTACCTCGTCGCCGGTCTCATCGTCATCGTCGTCCACGCCGCCATCATGCTCGTCTACGCGAAGCTGACGAAGACCGAGCTCTTCAGCATCGCCGTGGCGAGCACCGCGAACATCGGCGGCATCGCCTCGGCGCCGGTGGTGGCCGGGGCATTCAATCGCCAGCTCGTGCCCGTCGGCGTGCTCTTCGCGCTCATGGGAACGTTCCTCGGGACCTTCCTCGGCCTCGCCTCGGCGCAGATCATGTCCGGCCTCGGGTGACGCGGAGCGCCGGCCCTGCCGCGCCGCCACAGGACTCGCCCCGCCACCCTGCGCCGGGGCATCACGTCCGGCCGGCGCGCGGTGCGGTGCGGACTCTCCCGACCGCAGGCCCTGCCGACCCCAGGCCCGCTCGATCAAGCGGCAGTGCGGATGTGGGCGCGTGCACGGACACAGATCCGCGCTGCCGCTTGATCGGGGCACCGGAGGCGTAACCTGGGCGTACGCACGCGCCCACTGCCCGCGACCACGCAACGACTAGCCCGACCCCGCGACAAGCCCCACCCGACGACAAGCCTGACCCTGCGACAAGCCCCACCCGACGACAAGCCCCCACCCCGCGACCACCTCGGCGAGGATCGCCCTCCCCGCCGCGAAAGGACACAGATGAGCATCGACGTCTTCGACGGACACAACGACCTCGCATGGTGGTTGCGGGAGGAGCGCGACTACAGCGTCGACGGGCTCAACGACCCGCAGATCTCGCCGTTCACGACGATGGATCAGCTGCGGGACGGTCATGTCGCCGCGCAGTTCTGGTCGGTGTACGTCCATTCGTCGATCACCGGGGCCGACGCCGTCGTCGCGACGTGGGAGCAGATCGACGCGGTCCGCCGCTTCGTCGCCGCGTACCCCGAGCGTCTGAAGTTCACCCGCACCGCCGCCGAGGTGGCCGCCGCCCGGGATGCCGGCCGCGTCGCCTCGCTCATGGGCGTCGAGGGCGGCCAGCAGATCGACGAATCGCTGGCGATGCTGCGCAGCTATGCCCGCGCGGGCGCGCGGTACATGACGCTGACATGGTCGACGACGCATTCGTGGGCGGACTCGGCGACCGATGAACCCCGGCACGACGGCCTCACCGCCTTCGGCCGCGAGGTCGTGGCGGAGATGAACCGGATCGGCATGATCGTCGACCTCTCCCACGTCGCGCCAAGCGTCATGCACCAGTCCCTCGACCTCAGCACGCTGCCGGTGATCTTCAGCCATTCGTGCGCCCGCGGCCTCAACCCGCACCCGCGCAACATCCCCGACGACGTCCTCGACCGCCTGCCCGGCAACGGGGGAGTGGCGATGATGACCTTCGTCCCGTCGTTCGTCTCGCGCGAACGCTGGGACTGGGCGGAGGCCGGGGAGGCCGGCACCGCGCCTAAGGTGACCGTGGCCGATGTCGCCGACCACTGCGACTACGTGCGCGAGCGGATCGGCATCGACCACGTCGGGCTCGGCGGGGACATCTGCGGCGTCGATGAGCTGCCGATCGGACTCGGCGACGCCGGCCAGTACCCGAACCTCTTCGCCGAACTCTCCCGCCGAGGCTGGTCGGAGCCGGACCTGCGCAAGCTCGGCTTCGACAACGTCATGCGCGTTCTCGAGGCGCACGAGGACGCGTACGTGTCGTTCCTGGGGGAGTCGTGACAAGGACTGCGGCTGGGGCCGGAGTGGGGGCTGGGGCGGGCGCCGGGGCGACCACCGCCGTCACCGCGACCACCGAGGCGGCCGCCGGCGTCACCGCGACCACCGCGGCGGCCGACGTCGCTGCGACCACCGAGGCTGCGCCGGGCACCGCCTCCACTCCGACCCAGCCGAGTTCACCCGCACCCCGCGTCCTCGTCATCGTCAACGACGTCGACTCCCCGCCGGGGAAGTTCGCCGACTGGCTCGCCGAGGCCGGCATCGACGCCGACGTCCGCATCGCTCCCGAGACCGGGGTGCCCGAACCGACCGAGCTCGACCGCGTCGACGGCCTCATCCTCCTCGGCGGCGGACTCATGCCCGACGAGACCGACCGCGCTCCCTGGCTGCGCGGCGAAGCCGACCTCGTCCGTCGCGCACTCGACAACGACCTCCCGCAGCTGGGCGTCTGCCTCGGCGGCAGCTCATCGCCCACGTCGCCGGCGGCACCGTGCAGGCGCAGTCGGGAACCCCGGAGAAGGGGTACACATGGATCGACCTCACCGAGGCGGCCGCCGAGGATCCCGTGTTCTCCGCGGTGTCCGCGCGGCCCGCGTTCCTCGAGAGCCACGTCGATCGGATCGTCGACCTCCACGCCGAGGCGGTGCTCCTCGCGACGAGCCCAGCGTGCCGCATCCAGGCCTTCCGAATCGGGCGGGCGTGGGGCACGCAGTTCCATCCCGAGGCGACCGCGCAGAATATCTCGCGGTGGGACGAGGAGAAGCTGGCCAAACTGGGGTTTAATAAGGACACACTCGAAAGAGAGGCCGAGGAGCGTGAGGGCGACAGCCTCGTCGAAGCGAAGAGGCTCTTCACCGCGTTCCTCACCGTGGTCCGTGACCAGCGCGGGTGACCGACTGCGGACTGAGCGCCTCGAGACGACTACGGAGGAATCGTGAGTCACAGCGAGACAGCGTCAGCGGACACCTCGAAGGGCGGTGAGCAGCCGGAGACCCTGAAACGGGTGATGGGGCCCAAGCTGCTTCTCCTCTTCATCGTCGGAGACATCCTCGGCACGGGCGTCTACGCCCTGACCGGCACCGTCGCCGGTCAGGTCGGCGGAGCCGGGTGGGCGCCGGTCCTCCTCGCCTTCGCCGTGGCACTCATCACGGCATGCTCGTACATGGAGCTCGTCACGAAGTACCCGCGCGCCGCCGGTGCCGCGCTCTATGCGCACAAGGCGTTCGGGATCCACTTCATCACGTTCCTCGTCGCCTTCGCCGTGCTCAGCTCGGGCATCACCTCGGCGTCGACGGCGTCGAACGTCTTCGCGGCGAACATGGTCGCCGGCTTCGGCTGGGACATCTCGGGCACCGGGGTGATGTGGATCGCGCTCGGCTTCCTCGCCCTCGTCGCGGCGATCAACCTGCGCGGGGTCTCCGAGAGCGTGTGGTTCAACGTCGTCCTCACCCTCATCGAACTCACCGGCCTCCTGCTCGTCATCGTCGTCGGCTTCTTCGCCCTCGGCTCCGGCACCGCCGACTTCTCCCGCGTCGTCGTCTTCGAGACCGCCGAGGACAAGAGCGTGTTCCTCGCGATCACCGGAGCCACAGCGCTCGCCTTCTTCTCGATGGTCGGCTTCGAGGACTCGGTCAACATGGTCGAGGAGACGAAGGATCCGCGGATCTTCCCGAAGATCATGCTCACGGGCCTGTCGATCACCGGCGTCATCTACGTCCTCGTCTCGATCGTCGCCGTGGCGGCCGTCCCGATCGGTCAGCTCGCGACGAGCGAGACCCCGCTCCTCGACGTCGTGCGCGCCGGTGCGCCGGGGATCCCGATCGACGCGATCTTCCCGTTCATGACGATGTTCGCCGTCGCGAACTCGGCGCTCATCAACATGCTCATGGCCAGCCGCCTCCTCTACGGCATGGCGAAGCAGAACGTGCTGCCGCCGGTGTTCGCGAAGGTGCTGAAGAACCGCCGATCGCCGTGGGTGTCGATCATCTTCACGACCCTCATCGCGTTCGCCCTCATCGTCGCGGTGACGAACATCCTGCCCGAGACCGTCACCGCCTCCCTCGGCGGCACGACCTCGCTGCTGCTCCTCACCGTCTTCGCGGTCGTCAACGTCGCAGTGCTCGTGCTGCGCCGCCAACCGGTCGATCACGAGCACTTCCGATCGCCGACCTACCTGCCGTGGCTCGGCGTCTTCACGTGCGCGTTCCTCGTCGGACCGTGGGCGCGCCTCGACGATCTCATCCAGTATCAGATCGCGCTGGCGCTCGTTGGCATCGGCGTGGTCCTCTGGGCGATCACCTGGCTGTGGAACCGCTCGGTCAAGGGCCGCAGCACCCGCTTCCGCCACCCGGACGACCTCACGTGATGACCGTGTCGTCCCGGATCTGCCGGCGGGGGAGCGTCGCCCTCCCCGGTCAGGGTCGTGCGGAAGAGTTCCGACCGCCTCGGCGAGGTCGTGCGAAGCGCTCCGACCGCCTCGGCGAGGCACGACCGAACCCTGCCCCACCTACCCTGCTCACGTCCGCCCGGATCGGGCGGCAGCGAACCGAATGCGAAGGTGAACCATGACCATCATCGTCGGCTACGTCAACACCCCGGACGGGCGCGCGGCCCTCGACACCGCGATCGCGGAGGCGAAGAAGCACGACAGCAGCGTCATCGTCGTCAACGCCTCCAGGCCGGTCGTGCGGCGGGACTCCCACCGCCTCGGTGAGAAGGAGGTCGCGGAGGTGGAGTCCATCCTCGCCGAGGCGGGGGTGAGCGGCGAGATCCGCTCCCCGGGCAGCGAACTCGACCCGGCGGAGCAGATCATCGCCACCGCCGCCGAGGTGGGGGCTCAGCTCGTCGTGCTCGGCACCCGCAAGCGCACCCCGGTGGGCAAATTCCTCCTGGGATCGACGGTCCAGAAGGTCATCATCGACGCCGTGTGCCCCGTGCTCTGCGTCAAGGCGGAGTACTGAGCTGAGGGCTGAGTGCTGGGCTGGGTGCTTGATTGCGGGCTGAGCTGTGCGCCGAGCACTGTGTTGGGTGCCGGGTTGCGCGCTGGGCTGTGTGCCCGTCGGATGAGGTTCCGCCCGGTGACGTGGCTCAGCCGGCGAGGGCGCTCTGGATGAGCTCGTAGTTGATCATCGCGCCGGCCCGCACGCCGCTGGCCGCGCTCGCACCGAGCATCGCAGACATGTCCGCGACGTTCCCGACGGCCCACACACCCGGGACGTCGGTGCGGCCCGTCGGATCCGCGGTGATCGCTGACCCCATGCCGCTCGGATCCTCGACGACCGTGCCGCCGAGCTGGGTGAAGACCTCGCCGTTGGCGCGGAAGAACGGGCCGACGGCCAGCGCTTCGAGGGTGATCGCGGAGGCAGTGAGCGCCGAGGCGGTGGCGGCAGACCTCAGCGTCACCTCGGTGCCCGCCTCGGTCCTGTGCACCGCGTCGACCTGCGCATCGACGAAGGCGATGCCGAGGTTGTCGAGCATCGCCGCCTGCTCGGCCGTCGGCTCCGGCGCAGCGTGCCTGATGAAAGTCACCCGGTCGCTGAGCTGGGAGAACATCATCGCCTGGTGGTACGACAGGGCGGTGGTGCCGATGACGCCGATGCTCTGTCCGCGCACCTCATAGCCGTGGCAGTAGGGGCAGTGGAGGACGGTGTCGCCCCATCCCTCGGCGAGACCGGGGATGTCCGGTAGCTCATCGGTGATGCCGGTGGCGATGACGACGTGCTGCGCAGAGACTTGCACGCCGGCTGAGGTGTCGAGGGTGAATCGATGGGGGCGAGCTGCTTCGGTGGGGGCGCTGTGCGCGCCGGTCACGGTGGGTGCCGCCTCGGCGGGAGCCTGCACATCGGTCGGGGCATTCTCCTGGTGGGGGCGAGCCGCCTCGGCGGGGGTGCTCTGTGCGCCGGTCACGGCGGCGTCGATGAACGTGACTCCGTAACCCTCAGCCTCCGTCCGGCCCTTCGCGACGAGATCGAGCGGGCTGATGCCCTCGTGCCCGAGCACATTGTGGGCATGGGCGCTCGTGCGGTTGCGCGGTGAACCGGCGTCGATGACGACGACCCGGCGCAGGGAGCGCGCCAGCGCGATCGCCGTGGCGAGGCCGGCGGCACCCCCTCCGACGATGGCGACGTCGGCGGTGATGGACTGAGTGGCAGCGGTCATGACAGTTCCCTCGCTTCTGGATGCGGACAGTGCAGAGATCGGTGGACAGGGACCAGTGTGCTCGGAGGCGGTCGTGTCTGCAATCGTGTTTGCGATAACTGCAATAACTGCCCTGTTCTCGGCGGTGCACGAGGTGAGAGGTGCGAGAAAATCGCTGAGGCAATGAATTCAAACTCGAGAAAATTATCTAAATAATTCGTACATCACTCTTCACATATCCCATCCGCGGATGTAATATGGATCACACAGGAACCACAGGACGACGGACGGACCTCGAGGACATGACCCTCACCCCGGATCGCAGTCGCGATCAACGGAGCGCACGCCGCAAGCGGATGTCGTGCCGCTCGCGTGCGGCCGGAAGTCGGGTTCCGAACGGCAGTCGTCAGCGCAAGCTCGACAGGCGGCGGTCGAGCGGCGATGCTCCCGATTCCGCGGCCGGCCCCGACGCGTGGTGGATCCCTGCGGAGTGCTCAGACTGGGACGAATCGGCCGCCCACCGGCAGAACGATCTCATCGAGCGGCAGCGGGGTGTGCTCGGCTCGCTCGGGCCGGCACCGGCCGACGGCGAGGTGGGGTTGGGCTTCGCCAGCTCGATCTCCGACCGGACCATGCACGACAGGGTGTCCGGACCACCTGCCGAACCCGGCGATCCTTTTCCCGACGAGACGGCGTCGTCCGACCCTGAGAACGTCGACACTGATGTTGCCGACGATGCGCAGTCGACCGTCTCGGCGGTCCACCCTCTGCTCAACGACGAAGCATGGGCCGATCTCTCGTCGCTTGCACCGGAGATGACCGGGAGCATCGAGAGTCTGCGCACGCTCGTCGACGAATTGGAGTGCTTCGCGCGACCGATGGGTCCCGATGAGGCGATCGCGATGCTCGACGGCATCGAGACGATCAACCGCCTCGCCGAAGCGCTCTCAGTCGTCACCCTCTCCGTGTTCCAGCGGGTCGGTGCTCCACGGGACTACGGCGCGAAGTCGACGAGGGACCTCGTGCGGGATCGCTGCGGGGTGTCCTCGCGAGAAGCGTCACGACGCGTCGATCTGGCCGACAATCTGGGCAAGCGGGTGACCACCTCAGGGGAATCGCTCGAACCCGTCAACCCGGCGATCGCTGAGGGACTGCGCTCCGGACGGCTGTCAACGGTGCAGGCCGGTCTGATCACCCGCTTCATCGAAGAGCTTCCACGCTCGGTCACAGAGGCGCAGCGACTCGAAGCGGAGAGCATCCTCGTCGACAAAGCGCCGGCCGTGCACGTCAAAGACTTAAGGATCCTCTTCGACGAGATCCTCAAATGGCTTGATCCCGATGGCGAGCTGCCCAAGGACGACACTCCCCGAGAGGACTTCGCCGTTCATCTGCGCGCCCGCAAGGACGGAACCTGGGATCTCAGGGGTCGCTTGGACGCCGTGGTCGGTGGAATCATGCACGGGCTGCTCACGTCACGCATGCAGTCCGAGTCCGAGAGCGGCGTCGACTCGTGCGCCGACGGCACTCAGCCAGCCGATGGCGAGGAGCCGGGCACGGGCGTGCAGTCAGCCGGTGACGATGTGGGCTCGAGCAGCGATGACGATGCACGTCACGGCGGTGGGGTCAGCAGCAGTGAGGCCATCGGTAACAATGAGGCACACGGCAGCGGTGATCCGACCGGAATTGGAGACCCGAGGCGCAGTGGCGATCCGAGCGCCGACGATGCGGCGGACGACGTCGTCCAACTGTTCTCCGAAGTGCTCTGCGGCGACCGTTACGACGCCGTCGATCCGACTCCGCAGCAGCTTCCTGTCGCGGCGGCCCAGAGTTCGCGGGCCGCGGATGTCCCTGCGGGGTACGGAATGCGCGACGACGGCATCGCTGTGCCCATGGCCGGAGCGCAACCGTCCGTGCGCAACCGCATCTACGAGCGGTTCGCCACGATCATCGGCAGCATCGAAATGGATCACGTCGGAGCAGGTGCCCCGTTCGCGCTCGTCGTCACCGCAAAGGCCGAGGACATCGCCACAGGAAGCGGTCGTGCGACAACCGGAGCCGCCGAGAGCTTCCCCATCGACACCGCTGTCCGCGAAGGACTCAACGGGACCGTCTTCTTCCACCTCATGAGCGAGAAGGGCCGCACAGTGAGCGTCGAGACCGAGAACCGGTACGCCAACAAGAACCAACTGGCGATTCTCGCCGCACGAGACAAAGGCTGCACGTTCCCCGGCTGCGAGACTCCGCCGGGCTGGTGCGAAGCACACCATATCGTGCCGTTCTCCGAGGGCGGCAAGACCAACATCAACAACCTCACCCTCGCGTGCAGCTATCACCACCACCTCATCGACCGAACCGACTGGGAGACGATCATGCTCTTCGACGGCAGGGCCGCGTGGGTGCCTCCGGCGACCATCGACCCTGCGCGACGGCCGATCCTCCACACCCGTTTCATCGCCGACGACATCGCCGACACCCTCTTCGGATAGCAGCGCCACCACGGCATGAGGGGACGGGTGTGCCCTCGCCTCTATCGGACGACGCTCTAATAGTCGCCCCTCCAACAGACGACCCTCGGACAGGCGACCGTCGGACGGGCGCCCCTTGGCTAAATGATCGATCTTGGTCAGGCGATCGGTCCTGGACAGTCGAACGATCCTGGTCAGCGCCGTGTGTGAGCCAGGTCATGGAATGATCGCGTCAAGGCGACTGTTGGCCTGAACATGGAGCTTTCCCTTCTCGATCTCGTGCCCGTCCGCGTCGGGCAGACCACCTCGGACACCTTCGCCGCGTCCCACGAACTCGTCCGCGCCGCCGATGCACTCGGATACACCCGCTACTGGGTCGCCGAACACCACAACATGCCGTCGATCGCCTCGACGATGCCCGGAGCCGAACTCATGTACCTCGGCCAGGGCACCGAACGCATCCGGCTGGGCTCCGGAGGAGTGATGCTGCCCAACCACGCCCCACTCGCCGTCGCCGAACTCTTCTCCCTCCTCGCAGCGATCTACGGAGACCGCATCGACCTGGGCATCGGACGGGCACCGGGCACGGATCCGATCACCTCGGCGGCGATGCGGGGCCACCTCGGCGAAGGACGGATGGTCGACCGGAACGGTCAGACCATCGACCCCGTCGAGCAGTTCCCCCAGCACGTCATCGACACCCTGGCCCTGATGACCGCCGAGGGCGTGCGCATCCCGCTGCACGGCGGACGCGAACACACGCTGCGCGCGACTCCCGCACCCGTCCCGGGCACCCAGGTGCTGCCATGGTTGCTCGGATCCTCGGGATACTCGGCGCGCCTCGCCGCGGAACTCGGCATGCCCTACGTCTTCGCCAACCACTTCGCCGCCGGCGCGACGACGGGCATGAAGATCTACCGTGACAACTTCACGCCTGGCGCCTACGGTGATGAGCCGCGCACCTTCGTCACCGTCAACGCCGTCGTCTCACCCACCGAGGAGGAGGCCCGGCTGCGGTCCGAACCCTTCATGCTGCAGATGGCTCGGCTGCGCACCGGAGGGGCGATGGGACCGCTGCGACTGGCCGGCGATGACGTGCGGTCGGTGATGACCGATCAGGAGCGCATGGTCGCCGAAGAGCTGTCGAAGAACTGGATCATCGGCGACCCGCAGTCGGCGACGACCCAGATCGAGGAGCTCGCCGCCCGCTTCGAAGTCGATGAGGTCATGCTCCAGCCCGTGGCCGGCGCCATGGACGGCGAGGGCCTGCGCGAGGATGCCGCACGGATCCAGACCCTCGAGCTGCTCGCCGGTGAGATCCTGCGGTGAGCCCGAGCTGTGAGCCTGAGCTGCGAGCCCGAGCTGCGAGCCCCAGCGGTGAACTCCAACGGTGAGAGGCAGTCCGAGAAACGGACTGTTCACCGTCTGACCCGAGACAATATCCGGGTCAGACAGTAGAATCGTCTGCGTGCATCGTTTCGATGCCCTGAGAATCGACCGAGACAGGTCGGTGCGCGGGGTGACGGAACGCAGAGAAATGAACATTCGGCGGCTTCCCCCGCGCGGGTGCGACCTCGGGTCGTTCCCGCAGACCGAAAGAGAATCAATGCGTACCAGAATCGCTGTTTCGGCGGCGCTCGGACTCGGGCTCGTGCTCAGTGCCGGCGCTCCTGCCATCTCGAGCAATCTGACTTCGACGAACTCCTCGTCCACCATGGCGGCCTCCGTCGTGCCCGGACAGGAACTCGAACCCATCACCGACGGCAAGATCGAGAAGGGCGAGACCGCCTACGTCGACGTCACCGTCGCCACGCTGTGGAAGGACACGTCCTCCCCGCGCAAGGTCGACGAACCGGCGCTCGGCAAGCCCGTCGACCTCGACAAATGGAACGACAACCTCAAGGACACCGAGGTGCGCCGTGGCCTGACCGGCAAGACCGAGACCCAGGCCGTCTACGGCTCGCCCGTCACCGTCCTCGACATCAAGGGCGACTGGGCGAAGGTCGCCGTCAACGACCAGTCCACCCCGAAGGACGACAAGGGCTACCCCGGCTGGCTGCCGACGAAGCAGCTCGTCGAGAACGACCGCTTCGGCTCCCTGAAGAAGGACCAGCCGCGCGCTGTCGTCACCGCGAAGACGGCCGAGCTCGAAGGCATCGAGTTCACGAAGGACACGGGAGCCGACCCGAGCTTCAACGTCGAGCTTCCCCTCATCGCCCAGGACGTCGAGGACGTGCGCGTGGCGCTGCCCGGCGGCGGCGCAGCGTGGATCGACGTCAACGACGTCGCCGTCTACGAGGCTGGCGACAAGCCCGCCAAGCCCTCCGGCGACGACCTCGTCGAGACCGCGAAGCAGTTCGACGGCCTCCGCTACCTGTGGGCCGGTGTCTCCGCCTACGGCTTCGACTGCTCAGGCTTCACGTACAGCATCTACCGCGCCCACGGCATCGACATCCCGCGCGACTCCGGCGACCAGGCGAAGGTCGGCAAGGAGGTGTCGTCGAAGGACCTCAAGGCCGGCGACCTGCTCTTCTTCTCGACGAGCTCGGGCACCGTCCACCACGTCGGCATGTACATCGGCGACGGCAAGATGATCCACTCGCCCAACGCCTCGAAGACGGTCTACGTCGTCGACTGGAAGGACTGGGACAAGGGCAACGAGTTCTCCGGAGCCCGCCGCATCATCTGATGCGCATCCGTTCGTTCCCGCGCTGAAGCCGGCCGCAGTCATCCCGCGGCCGGCTTCCGGCATTCGACGGGAGCCAGTCCGCCGAGGTGGTGGGCAGTTCGCCGAGGTGGGGGCCAGTCCGCAGACCGGGCCGGTCTGGCCGCTCGACGGTGAGCTCAGTGCCGCGAGGTCTGGCGGGACTTGAGGAAGATCGCCCGCGCCAGGTCGTCGCGGCGCTCGATGAGCAGGCGCCGCAGGGCTGCCGGCGCATCGGCGTTCTCCTCGAGCCACGCGTCGGTCCGCTCGACGACTCCCTCTTCGTCATCCGACCAGCGCGGGTAGAGCCCGAGCACGAGCCGCCGCGCGATCTCGATCGAATTGTCCGCCCAGAACCCGCGCAGCCGCTCGAAGTACTCGTCGACGTAGACCTCGGTGATCGGCAGCGCCGAGGGGGCGACGAATCCGGAGATGATCGCCGAGAGCACATCGTTGCTCAACTGGGCCGCATCGAGGATCGCCTCCCACGCGCGCATCTTGACGATCGGCAGAGGCAGAGCCGCACTCGCGGTCTCGGCGCGCAGTCGACCCGAGGAACTCTGGTCGAGGTGGGTCTCCCGGGCGATGTCCGTCTGGTCCGCCCACCCGAGACTGACGAGCGCGGTGAGCGCGTTCCATCGCAGGGCATGATCGTTGATGAGCCCCCGGAACGGCAGCGAGGCAGCCGCATGCTCCGCGGGACCGCTCGCCCCAGCCCGTGCAGAGGTGCGCCGCGAGGCAGTGGCCGAGCCCGAGTCCGCACCCTTGCCGGCAGCCGCTGCGCGGTCAACGCGGGAGCCGTCAGCACTGGCGTCGGACGCAGCACTCGCACCGGACGCAGCACTGGCGTCGGAGGCAGCACTCGCACCGGATGCAGTATCTGCCTCGGCCACGGGCGGCGTCTCCGGTGCCGCCTCCTCGGCGACCTCGGGGCTCATGCTGTCGATCTCCTCACCCACCGGCACAGAGAGCACCTGCGTGGCGAACGCGCGACCCATGGCGATCGACGGGTTGGCCTCGATGCAGCGCGCCGTGCGGGCGGTCAGCGAGAGGACGAGATTCGCGAGATGCAGCTGTGCATCCGACCCCGACTTCGCCGTCGCAAGCGCATCGAGGGCCGCTCCGAGCAGCCCGGAGATCGCCGTCTCGAAATTGCGTTCGGCCACCCACTGATCGAGGCAGAGCAGAGCCGTCTGACTCAGACCGGCCATGATGCCCGGATTGCTCTCCTTGCCGAGGCTGCGCGCATACGCCGTGAGATACCTCTGCACCGGCAGCAGCCCGTCGCGCACCGCATTGTCGAGAGCCGACCACACGAGCGCCCGCGACAGCGGATCCTTGATCCGCGACACCGCGGTCACCGCCGTCTCCGTCGACGCTTCGTCGAGGCGCACCCGCGCATAGTCGTGGTCGCCGTAGTTGAGGAGGGCGATGTCACCGCGCGTGCGACCGATGAGCTGCTCCACCTCGGCGGACTCCCCATCGAAGTCGAAGACCACCGAATCGAGCGGCACGATGTCGCGCCCGGCCCGACCGAGGGTCGCGATCTCGAGAGTGTGCGGCCGCAGCAGCTTCGCGCCTTCCGCCGAATCCGACTGCGAGATCCGCGCTCCCGTGATGCTCGCCCGGGCAGCATCGCGCGCGGCCCCAGCGCCCCGCGATGACGCGGCGCTCCGTCCGGAAGCACCATCCTGCGACGATCCGGCAGCGCCAGCCGACCCGGCACCGCCAGCCGACCCGGCATCGCCGGTCGACCCGGCGTCGTCCCCCGTCGTCAGGGCGAGCGAGAGCTCCGAGACCCCCGAGGTCCCCAGCCACGCGTCCGCCCAGCCGGCGATGTCACGCTCCGGAGCCGCCTCGGCGAGGCATTCGAGGAAGTCCGCCAACTCCGTATTCCCGAACGCGAAGCGCTTGAAGTAGAGCCGGGACCCGGCGAAGAACGCCTCCCGCCCGACGTACGCGACGAGCTGCTTGAGCACCGAGGCGCCCTTGGCGTACGTGATGCCGTCGAAATTGAGCTTCGCCGCCTCGACGTCGGGGATGTCGGCGACGATCGGATGCGTCGTCGGGTAGAGATCCTGCATATACGCCCACGCCTTGCGGCGCAGCGCGAACGTCACCCAGCCGTCGGTGAACCGCGTCGCCTCGGCGAGCGCCAACCCGCCCATGTAATCGGCGAACGACTCCTTGAGCCACAGGTCGTCCCACCACTTCATCGTCACGAGATCGCCGAACCACATGTGCGCCATCTCGTGGAGGATGACGTTCGCCCGCGACTCGTACATCGCGTCGGTGACCTTGTCGCGGAAGATCATCGCATCCGTGAAGGTGACGAGCCCGGGATTCTCCATCGCGCCGAGGTTGTACTCCGGAACGAAGATCTGATCGTACTTGCCCCACGGGTAGGGGTAGTCGAACTCGGCGCTGAAGAAGTCGAGACCGGCCTTCGTGATCCCGAGGATGTCGGAGGCATCGAGATGATCGACGAGGGACGCCCGCGTCCACACGCCGAGGTCGACCGTCTCCTTCGTCACCGGGTCCGTCCACGTGTCCGTCGCCCCCTCATAGGGGCCTGCGGTGATGCACGTGATGTAGCTCGACTGCTTGAGCGTCGGCGCGAAGTAATGGGTCACGGCATCGTCGCCGGTGGCCTCACGGCTCGTCTCGGCCTGATTCGACAGCACCTGGAACGCCTCGGGTGCGGTGACGCTGAAGACGAACTTCGCCTTGAGATCGGGCTGGTCGAAGTTCGCGAACACCCTCCGGGCATCGGTCGGTTCGAACTGTGAGTAGAGGTAGACCTTGCCGTCGGCGGCGTCGGTGAACCGGTGCAGACCCTCACCCGAGGTCGAATACCGCGCCTTCGCCTCGACCGTCAGCGTGTTCTTCCCCTCACGGACGGGAAACGTGATGCGGGCGCCGTCGAACACCTCGGCGGGGGAGAGGTCCTCCCCATTGATCTGGACGAGGGAGACGGAGTCGGCGATGAGGTCGATGAAGGTCTGGGCGTCGGCGCGAGCCTTGAACTCGACGACGGTGCGGGAGAGGAACGTATCAGCATCGGACTCGGCATTGCTCACATCGAGATGGACGGTGTAAGTCTTGACCTTGAGCAGATGAGATCGGCTCTGCGCTTCGTCTCGGGTCAGGTTCGTCGTCATTCTTCAGCCTCCTCGGCGCACCGACATTAGCATGTCACAATTCCGGTAATCTGAGTACAGCGAGCGCGGGAGGGGGTCGGAAAGCATGGCGAAAGTCGAGGTCAGCGGGCTGGCCAAGCAAGGGTTCAACATCATCGCCCACCGTCTGCGCATGGGATTCAAACGCGTCGGCGCGAACTTCGGACAGCTCATCCAGATCCCCATCGCCGCGACCGCCGCGTACGCGTTCTGCGTCTACGTCCTCGGCCATCCCTACCCGTTCCTCGCCGCCGTCGCCGCGGCCGTGGGCATCGGCCCCGTCGCCGACCGCCGCCTGCGCCGGTCGCTGGAGATCGGCTTCGGCGCGACCTTCGGGGTGCTCGTCGGCGAGGTGCTCGTCAACATCTACGGCTCCGGGATCTGGCAGCTCGCCCTCACGCTCATCATCGGTCTCGTCATCGGCACGGTCCTCAACTCCGGCGGCATCTTCATCACGCAGATCGCCGTCCAGTCCGTCTACGTCGTCGTCGTTCCCGCGACCGCGACGACCCTGCCGTTCCCGCGCACCCTCGACGCCCTCGTCGGCTCGCTCTTCGCGATCATCCTCGCCCTCATCATGCCCCGCGACGCCCGCAAGGTCCCGCGGGCGCTCGCGGCGAACCTCCTCGACGAGGTGAGCAGTGTCCTGACGATGATGTCGCGGGCGCTGCGGGAGGCCGACACCGAACTCGCGATGCGGGCGCTCACCCGTGCCCGCGAGACTCAGGACATCATCGATTCGTGGGGGTCGTCGCTCCAGGTGTCGAAGGAGGCCGCGAAGATCAATGCGCGCGGACGCCGCCATGCCGCCGAGGTGACCCGACTCTCCCGCGCCCACACCTACTCCGACCGGGCGATGCGCACGATCCGCGTCATCGCGCGCAGGGTCGTCGGCATCACCGAGCTCGGGGTGAAGAAGCCGATCATCGCCGACTACGTCGAATCCCTGGCCGACGGGGCGAAGAAGCTCGAGATCGCGCTGCGGCGGGGCACTGACCGCTCCCTCGCCGAGGTGGCCCTGTCCGAGGCCGCAGGCGAACTCGATCCGCGGGCGGAGAAGAGCTGGGACATCCACGACGAATCCCTCGTGCTGCTCCTGCGGCCGGTGGCCGCCGATCTCCTTCAGGCGGCCGGTCTGACGAACGACGCCGCCCACGACCGGCTGCCCTCGCTGGCCGAGGACAACGCCGACGGCCCGCCCGTGGAGTGACGCGTCCCGTCAGCTCGCGATGGGGGCGCCCGTCAGAGTTCGCCGAGGCAGTCGTCGGCTCTCGATGACAGTTCCCGTCAGTTCTCGATGACGAGGCCGTCAGCTCTCGATGACGAAAATGCAGTTCGTGCCGGGTTCGAGCGCGGTGAACGTGTGCGGCTGATCGCCGGGATGGACGAGATAGTCGCCGGCGACGAGTTCGTACGACTGACCGAGCGCCTCGATCCGCGCCGCCCCGCGGCCGACGATGACGTGCTCGATCGTGCCCGCCGGATGCGGGTGGGAGTTGCGTGACTCGCCCGGTTCGGCGGCGATGAAGTAGATGTCGCGCCGCGCGGTCGGAGGGGACGTCGAGAGCAGCGTCGCGACGTAGTTCGCGCTCGTCGAAGGCAGGCTCGGCATGTCGCGGACATGGTGGAGGGCGACCTCATGCTGTGGAGGGTCGAGCAGTCGGGAGAGCGGGATGTCGAGGGCGGCGGCCAGGGCCCACATCGTCTCGAGGCTCGGATTGGCGGTGCCCGCCTCGAGGCCGGACATCGTCGACTTGCCGATGCCGGCGCGGCGCGCCACCTCCGAGAGGGAGAGGCCGGCGCGCTGGCGTTCGCGCCGCACCGCCGCAGCGACCTGGGCCCGCGGCGTCCGCGAGTCCTCCGGGACGACCTCACCGGGGGAGGAGTCGCCTGGGGACGAACCATCGGCAGCAGAGTCGGCGACCTCGTCGGTACGGTCGACGTCGGCGCGACCGACGTCGCCGGCGTGGTCGGTGAGAGACGAATCGTTCGAAGCTGCACTCATGCCACCATCCTACCGTGGTGTTCACCAGAGCGGTTCCTCGTTCGGGTTGACGAACGAACTGGCGAGTGTGCACTATGGTGAACATGAGTTCACCATTCCGTACGATCGATCGCGTGCTTCCGGCGTCGACCTACCGCGCCGTCGCGATCATCACGGTGACGATCGTCGCCGTCGCCCTGTCCTACGGCGCGATCTCGGCGACCGCAGGATTCGCGTGGTGGCAGACGCTGCTGCTCGCGGCCTTCGCACTCGGCGGGGCTGCCGAATTCACCTTCGTCGGCGTCATCGCCGCGGGCGGTGCCCCGGTGCTCGCCGTGCTCGCCGGTCTCCTCGTCAACTCGCGGAACTTCGCGTTCGGCATGGCCGTCGGTCCCTTCTTCCCGCAGGACTGGCGGGCGCTCATCGCCGCCCACTGGATCAATGACGAATCGACCGCGGTCGCCCGGACCGGTGTCGGCGACCGCCAGCGCTGGCACGCCTTCCTCCTCATGGGGGCGGCGATCGCGCTGATGTGGCCCTCCGGTGCCGTCGTCGGCCAATGGCTCGGGACCGTCATCGACGCGGACATGCTCGGGCTCGACGCCGCGTTCCCGATCATCCTCTTCTGCCTCATCCGCGGCGACCTGAAGAACCGGAAGACGCTCTGCCTGACCTTGGCGGGCATCCTCGTCGCCGTGCTGCTCACGCCGATCCTGCCGCTCGGCCTCGGCGCGGTGACCTCCCTGTCGGTGTTCGCCGTTCTCGCCCTCGGCTGGCTGGTCCGCCGCGCAGTCCGCTCGCGGAAGATGCCTGGCGCCCCGACCACGACCGCACCCGAGAGCGAGGCCACCCGATGACCGCGACGACCTTCCTCATCGCGCTCGCCGCGCTTGCCATCGGCACGTACGTCATGCGCTTCGCCGGGGTCAAGGTCGGGGCGGCCCTGGCCACCCGCGGCAAGCGCCGCGCCCTCGTCGCCGTCGGCACCGACCACGCCCCCGCCTCGGCGAGCGCAGCCACGACGGGCACGACCACCTCGGCGAACAACACAACCACCCCGAACACATCCACCCAGGGCACAACTGCCTCGGCGAACACAAGCACGACCACCCCGGGCACACCCGCCTCGGCGAACGCCCCGGACGCCACCGGCGCGGACGTCGTCCCCGACGCACCGACCTCCCGGGTGACGAAGTGGATGGACCGGGCCACCGTCGTCCTCATCGGCGCCGTCTTCGCGACGACGGCGATCTTCGACGGTCGCGAGCTCGCCGATCCGGCGCGTCTCATCGGCGTCGGCGTCGGTGTGCTCGCCGCGATCCTGCGGGTGCCGATGCTCGTCTGCGTCGTCCTCGCCATGGGCGTGTGCGCGGGTCTGCGGGTCTCGGGCATCCTGTGAGTTGCCCCGATGCCGTCGCCACCGGCGGTTGCTACCCTGGTGGGCATGGAACTCATTGCTGACTTTCAGCGCCTCGTCTTTCTCGCCCTCACGGTCGCTGCGTTCGGCGTCCAGCTGTGGGCGTTCGTCGATGCGCTCCGGTACAAGGATGAGAATTACCGGGCCGTGGACAAGCAGAGCAAGAAGTTCTGGGTGATCCTCCTCGGGGTCGGCCTCGCGCTCGCCCTCATCGCCCTGCCGCCGCTGGGCCAGAGCATCATCTTCCTCAACCTCCTCGCCCTCGTCGGCGCGATCGTCTACCTCACCGACGTGCGCCCGAAGATCAAGGCCGTCGACCCGCGGAACCGGAACGCCTGACCCGCGCATGAGCGACGCCAACCTCCCCGGTCCCGAGACCGGGTACATCTCGACGTTCGGCACCGGCGAGCCTCACACCCTCTTCAGCCACGGATTCGCCGGCGCGATCCGCGACACCCGCCCGTTCGGCACCGGCATCACGGGAACGAAGCACTTCCTCCACCTCTTCGGCCACGGCGGCCGACCCTCGCCCGGGCCCGGTGGGACTACGCCCTCATCGCCGAGGCGCTCGCCGACGCTCTCACCGCGACCTCCGCGACGCGCGCCCTCGGCGTCTCGATGTCCGCCGGAGGTCTCCTCCGGCTGCTGAGCACCGGGCACCCGGCCGTCGCCGGGCTGGAGAAGGTCGCGCTCGTCCTGCCCGCATCGTTCGCCGGCTTCCCCGCCGAGGTGGCTCACGCCCACACCGCGTACCTCGAGTCCCTGCGCGATCTCGTCGCCGCCGGTGACGTCGACGGCATCACCGAGCTCATGCTCACCCGCGAACCCGCCGAGGTGGCCGACCTCGTCCCGGCCCGCGCGTGGACGCGGGCGAAGGCGGAGAACCTCGTCCACACCGACATGTCCGACGGGCTCGGTCTCGCCCTCGAGATCGCCGCCGCCGGCGTCGCGACCCCGCCGAGTTCGATGCCGGACTCACCCGGCTGCGCGAGTTCGCGGGCGAGGTGCTCGTCCTCACCCATGAGGACGACCCCGCTCACCCCGTCTTCATCGCCGAGGAGATCGCCGCCGCCGTCCCCGGTTCACGCCTCGAGGTCCTGCCCGCCGGATCGATCCTGTGGCGCGGCCGCCATGAGGTCCGCCGAATCCTCAGCGAGTTCTTTGGCTAGACTGGCGACCGTGCACATCTCCGTCCTCTCCCTCCACACCTCACCCGCGGCGCAGCCTGGGCAGGGCGACGCGGGCGGGATGAACGTCTACGTCGACCATACGGTCAGGGCACTTGCCGCCATGGGGCACGTGGTCGACGTCTTCACCGCCGACCCGAACGGGAACGGAACCGAACAGGCCGACGCCGAGACCGTGACGCTGTCCGAGAACATCCGCCTCCACTTCCTGCGCACGGACGCCACGACGAAGGAAGCGCTCGCCGGTCGGATCGACGACCTCGCCCGCATGCTCGCCGCGCATCCCGCGTACGCCGCCGCTGACCTCGTGTGGGCGCACTACTGGATCTCCGCCGAGGCGGCCCTGCGGGCACAGGCGCTCGTCACGGGCAACGATGCCACCCGGACCCGCCCGCAGCTCATCGCGAGCATGCACACGATCGGCGCCGTGAAGAACCGGGACTCGGAGACCGAGGACGAATCGCCCCGACGCCTGCGGGCCGAGGAGCGCATCGCCCACCGCGTCGACCTCCTCGTCGCCAACACCCCGGCCGAACGCCGCGACCTCATCGGGGAGCTCGGCGCGGCTCCGGACTCCGTCATCGTCGCCCGCCCGGGCGTCGACCATGATCTCTTCTCACCCGGGTCCCGGGCTGCGGCGCGGCGGGAGCTCGGCATCGCCGCCGACGAGCATCTCGTCCTCTACGTCGGGCGGATGCAGTTCATCAAGGGCACCGACGTCGTCGTCGATGCCCTCGCCTGCCTGCAGGAGAACAACCCCGCGCTGGCGGCGTCCACCCGCGGGATCCTCCTCGGCGCCGCCTCGGGGTGGACCGAACCGGCCGATTCCTCCGACCACCTCGGCGCTGAGGCCGCGGCACCCGAACGCCGGACGACGGGCCTTCGGACCGCGGATCCCCGAACCTCTGATCTCCACACCGCGGACTTCCACGCCGCGCTCTCGGCGGCGGTCGCCGTCGACCCGCGCATCGAGGTCAGGCAGCCGGTGCCGGCGGCCGATCTCGTCACCT
Source organism: Brevibacterium sp. LAARM2_SD2 (assembly GCF_057364785.1). Lineage (NCBI taxonomy): Bacteria > Bacillati > Actinomycetota > Actinomycetes > Micrococcales > Brevibacteriaceae > Brevibacterium > Brevibacterium sp. LAARM2_SD2. Next base: position 55,757 of record NZ_JBNFOM010000018.1, read on the forward strand.
ACTACCGTGCCGCCGATGTCCTCCTCGTCCCGTCCCGCAGCGAATCCTTCGGGCTCGTTGCAGCCGAGGCCGCGGCCTCGGGACTGCCCGCGATCGCCTCGGCGGTGGGCGGTCTGCCGGAGGTCGTCGAGAACGGCTTCTCCGGTCTCCTCATCGCCGACCACAATCCGCGCCATTGGGCGCTCACCCTCGAGCGGCTGCTCGGCGACGCGCAGCTGCGCGCCGAACTCGGCGAGCACGCGGTGGCCCGTTCGCAGCGGTTCGACTGGCACACGACGGTGGCGACGGTGCTCGACGCCCTCGCCGAGGCGGCCGAACCGGCCTCGCGGGACCTCGCCGCTCCCGGCCTGTGCGGGGGATCGCGCTGATGACAGGGCCCGAGTCCGCACACCCGGGGACCCCGGCGGCGACGAGCGAGACGCCGACGAGTGCGATCATGTCCGGCATCACCGAGTGGGCGTCAGCGAACGAGGTTGAGGTCGACAGCGTCGACGACTCGTCGATCGCGGTCGTGCTGCCCGGCGAGCGGAAGCTCAAGACGACGGTCTCGATCGTCATCTCGGCCAGGACCGCCGAGCTCGCCGCGTTCGTCATCCGCCACCCGGATGAGAACGCCGCGGAGTTCAACCGCTGGCTGCTGCGGAAGAACATGAAACTCGCGGCGACCGCGTTCGGGGTCGACCACCTCGGCGACGTCTACCTCAGAGCCACGGTTCCCGCTCTTCGGCTGCTCGATGACCTCGACGGACTGCTGGGGGAGTTCCTCACCGTCGCCGACGAATCGTTCAACGAACTTCTCCTCATCGGGTTCCTCACGGGGATGAAGAAGGAGTGGGCGTGGCGGGTCAGCCGCGGGGAGTCGACCCGGAACCTCGCCGCGTTCGAGCATGTGCTCGCCGGTCCCGACAATGAGTTCCTCGGCACGATCGGGCCGGAGCGCCCGGAGTCGCCCGGATCGGAGCAGGCGGGGACGCTCGGATCCGAGCAGGCGGGGACCCTCGGTTCCGGGCAGTCTGAGGCCGCTGAGCGCACCGAGGCGGCTGAGCCCTCGGACGCGACCGCGCCAGACGACGGCGAAACTGACGACGGGGAGCGGCGATGATCAAACGCGTCGATCTCAGCAAGCCGGGCACCGTCGACGAATACATCGCGACCTTCGACTCTGAGTCCCAGCGCGACTTTCTCACGCAGCTGCGCGATCTCAGCCGGGAGCACGCCCCGACCGCCGGCGAGGGCATCAAATGGGGCAACCCCGCGTACTTCCTCGACTCGATCCTCTTCGTCTTCGCCGGGTACACGCACCATGCGAATTTCGTCTTCACTCCGAGCACGAAGGAGGCCTTCGCGGATCGGCTTTCCGGCTTCGACACGGGCAAGGGCTCGATCAAGCTGCCCTATGACGAGGAGATCCCCGCTGACCTCCTCGCCGAGATGATCGCCCATCGCATCCGCGAATTCGAGGTCGACGGCGTCAAGTGGATGTGAGCCCTCACGCGTCCTGCCGCGTGGGCGCGGTGTGTGACGCATCCGACGGGGGCTTGCCGTAGGGCAGACGTGCGAAGATCGAGGCGAGAACGGCACCGGAGACGTTGTGCCACACGCTGAAGACGGCACCCGGCAGCGCCGCGAGCGGAGAGAAGTACGTCGTCGCGAGCGTCGAGGCGAGCCCGGAGTTCTGCAGACCGACCTCGAACGAGAGCGCCCGGCGGGTCGGCGTGTCGAGACGGCACGCGGCGGCCACGCCGTAGCCCACAGCGAGCCCGAGCACATTGTGCGTGATGACCGCGAGCAGCACGAGGATGCCCGCCGTGGCGATCGACCCGGCCGAACCGGCGACGACGATGGCGACGATGTAGGCGATCGCCACCGAGGCGAGCCATGGCAGCGCCGGGGCGATCCGGTCGACGAACCGGGAGGCGACGAGGCGGACGAGCACACCGACGATGACCGGCACGAGCACCGTCTGGCAGATCGAGACGAACATCGACCAGAACGGCACGTCCATGTACGATCCTGCGAGCCAGAGGGTGAGCAGCGGGGTGAGGACGGGAGCGATGAGCGTCGACAGCGTCGTCACCGACACCGACAGCGCGACATCGCCCTTCGCCAGATACGTCACGACGTTCGAAGCCGTGCCGCCCGGCGCGCAGCCGACGAGGATGACGCCGACGGCGATCTCCGGCGGCAGATCGTAGACGGTGACGACGAGGAGTCCGAGCAGCGGCATCGCGACGTACTGCGTGACGACCCCGAGGAGGGCGATCCACGGACGCTTCGCGATCCGCGCGAAGTCGGGCAGCGTCAGCGTCAGCCCCATGAAGAACATGACGACGCCGAGGCTCCACGTGATCGTCGGCGCGAGCGGGGTGAACGTGTCCGGACTGAGGAAGCCGAGGACGCCGGCGAGGATGACGAGGACAGGCAGGGCGGTGACGGCGATGATCGAACTGCGGTCGGTTCGGGCCGTCTGCGCCGCGGCGGGACTCGGGTGCTGTGCTGAATCGGACATAGCCGAATACTAGCCCCGTCGTCCCGTCAGGCAAGACGAACTACCACATCATGGAACCGTCGAGTGGGGGTCGCCGCCCGTGCGAAAATAGGGGCCATGACGCATAACCTCATCCTGCTGCGCCACGGCGAGAGCGAATGGAACCAGAAGAACCTGTTCACCGGTTGGGTCGATGTCACCCTCACGGACAAGGGCCGGGCCGAGGGCAAGCGCGCCGGAGAGCTCCTGCGCGAAGCCGATCTCATCCCCGACGTCGTCCACACCTCCCGCCTCAAGCGGGCCATCCTCACCGCGAACCTCGCCCTCGAGTCCGCCGACCTCTCGTGGCTCGACACCCATCGCAGCTGGCGGCTCAACGAACGCCACTACGGTGCGCTGCAGGGCAAGGACAAGAAGGAGATCCGCGAGGAGTTCGGCGACGAGCAGTTCATGACCTGGCGTCGCTCCTTCGACACCCCGCCGCCGGCGCTCTCCGACGCCTCTGAGTTCTCGCAGGTCGGCGACCCGCGCTACGCCAACCTCGGCGACTCGGTGCCGCGCACCGAATGCCTCGCCGACGTCATCGACCGTCTCCTGCCGTACTGGTACGACGTCCTCGTCCCCGAGCTCTCCGAGAACCGCACCGTCCTCGTCGTCGCCCACGGCAACTCGCTGCGGGCCCTCGTCAAGCACCTCGACGGCATCTCCGACGCGGACATCACGGGACTCAACATCCCCACCGGCATCCCGCTCCACTACGAGCTCACCGACGACTTCACGCCGGTCACCCCGGGCGGCACCTACCTCGATCCCGCCGCGGCCGAGGAAGCGATCGGCAAGGTCGCGAACCAGGGCCGCTGAGCCGGAAGCCGATCCGAGCCTGAGCTGGGAGCCCGGCCGACCTGACCCCGAGCCCGGCTGAGCCGGAGCCTCAGCGTTCCGCGAACTCCCCGGCGATCGCCTGCATCTGCCTGCGCAGGACGGCGATCGCCGGGGAGTTCGTCATCGACCGCCGCCACACGGTGTGGATCGACCGGGCGATCGAAGGGTCGTCGAGCGGCACCGCTGTGACATCGGAGGGCAGGTGCGGGCGACCGAGCCGGGGAACGAGCGCGAGCGCGCCGACCGACCGGCTGAACTCGACCTGGGTGTCGTACTCGACGGCCCAGTACTCGACCCGCGGCTCGCTGCCGAGATCCTCGAAGAGCGCGACGAGCCAGCGATGGCACACCACCGCGCCGGGGCGGAGACGAAGACCTCACCGACGAGATCGGCACGCGTCACCTCGGCGCGCGAGGCCAGATGATGGTCACGCGGCATGACGATGTCGGCGCGGTCGACGGCGATGATCTCTGAGGTCAGGGTCGAGGGCAGGCGGAGGGCGGAGCTGTTCCAGTCGAAGATCAGGGCCGCGTCGATCCGCCCCGCCGAGACCATCTCGATGAGCTCGTCGGGGTCGGATTCGACATTCGTCACCGTGAGTTCGGGCGCGGCCTCGGCGAGCCGGGGCAGAGCGGGGACGAGCAGGCCGCGGATGCCGGTGGAGAACCCGCCGACGGTGATCCGGCCGCGCGGGTCACCCGAGCGGGCCCGGGCCTCGGACTCGATGCCCTCGAGGTCGTGGAGGATCTGCGCCCCGCGGCTGCTGAGCTCGCGCCCCATGGGCGTGAGCGAGATGCCGCGTCCCGTGCGCTCGGTGACCGGGGCGCCGAGGTAGCGGGAGAGCTTCTGCAGCTGGTGGCTGACCGCGGCCGGTGTGTAGCCGAGGGAGTCGGCCGTGGCGGTGACGGACCCGAGCCCGTCGAGGGCGACGAGGGTGCGCAGGGCGACGATATCGATCATCAAAATATCGTAATGAATGACCGGAGTGACTTTCAATGGATTTTATAGCTGAGCGCTGAGATCCTGAAGTCATGCGCCCCGTCCATTACCTCCTCGCCCTCCTCGTCGTCGTCCTCTGGGGCGTCAACTTCATCTTCATCGACTTCGGACTCCGGGACTGGCCGCCCCTGCTCCTCGTCGCGGCGCGGTTCACCGTCGTCGTCATCCCCGCGATCCTCTTCGTGCGCTTCCCGCGCGGCAGCTTCGGGCGCATCCTCCTCATCGGCGTCTTCATGTCCGCCGGGCAGTTCGGGCTCCTCTACACCTCGCTCTTCCTCGGCCTCCCGGTCGGACTGTCCTCGATCATCCTCCAGATCCAGGCCGCCTTCACCGTCCTCGTCGCCGCGCTCGCGCTGCGGGAGATCCCCAACCGCCGCCAGATCATCGGCATCCTCATCGGGGTCGCCGGCCTCGCCGTCATCGGCCTGAGCCTCCAGGCGTCGATCCCCGTCGTGGCCTTCGTCGTCTGCCTCGGTGCGGCACTGTCCTGGGCGATCGGCAACGTCATCGCCCGTGGGGTGAAGCCGGGCATCAGCGGTCTGCAGATGACCGTGTGGTCGGGTCTCGTCGTGCCGCTGCCGATGCTCGGGCTCTCCCTGCTCATCGACGGCCCCGCCGAGGTGGTCCGCTCACTCGCGCACCCGACGTGGGGTGTCCTCGCCTCGGTCGTCTACACCGCCGGCGTCGCCTCGCTCATCGGGTACGTCATCTGGAACTCTCTGCTCGCCCGCTTCCCCGCCTCGCAGGTCGCCCCGTTCACGCTCCTCGTCCCGCCCGTCGGGGTCGGGGCGGCGTGGCTCGTCCTCGGCGACCGGCCGACCGTGCCCGAACTCATCGGCGGGGCCCTCCTCATCCTCGGTGTCGCGGTGACGACGGGGGTGCACCGGACGATCGCCCGGGGGATCAGGGGCGTGCCCCGCCGGCGTCGACGTGCGTCGTCGCCCGTGAGACGCCCGCGGACGCCGTCGCGGGGGTGAGCGGGGGACCCTGATGTGCCGAGCAGGGATGTATCGAGCAGACACGGAAACGACGATCGCCGAGGTGGGTCAACCACCTCGGCGATCGTCGTCGTCATCTGTCCGGCAGAGCGCTCACTTCCGGGACAGGTAGGGCTCCCAGTTGCCGGTGAGCAGGTACTCGACCTTCTGCGAGACCGACACGGCGTGGTCGCCGAAGCGCTCGTAGTAGCGCGAGAGCAGCGTGACGTCGGCGATGTGGCGCGGGGCGAGATCCTCGGCGGGGGCGTCGGCGAGCTGCGCGAACACGGAGAGGTGGAGCTCGTCGAGCTCCTCGTCGATCGCGTTGATCGTCGGGACCATCGACAGGCCGGGGTTGTTGAGGAGGTTCTCGGTCGCCTCGGCGATCTTCTCCGCCGAATCGCCCATCCGCAGGAACGTCGGCTCGAAGTGCTTGGGGATCGCGGATTCGGGGTAGCGGATGCGCACCTGCTGGGCGATGTGACGCGCGAGGTCGCCCATGCGCTCGAGCGAGGCGCTCATCCGCAGCGCGCCGATGACGGCACGCAGATCGGAGGCGACGGGTCCCTGGAGGGCGAGGATCTCGGCGGCCTGCTGGTCGAGGGTGTGCTGCATGGCATCGATCTTCGCGTCGGCTTCGATGACGCGTTCGGCGAGCTCGAGGTCGTTGCTCCGCAGGGCCTGATTCGCCAGGCGGATCGAGTCGAGGACCTTGGTGGACATGTCGACGAGCTGGGTGGCCAGCTCATCGAGCTCATTCCTGAAGACTTCGCGCATTGAGGATGCTTCCTTTGTCTCGTGCGAGGTGAGAGTGCGTGGCGCAGATCTCGGGATCGGCCGTGCTCGGACTGCTCGACAGTGCGGCTTGTCCCTGCAGGCACACTGACTTCAGCTTTCCATCGCCGCGTGAACGGCAACTGGCGGTTCGGTGAATTCCTCGCCAAAAGCCCTGTCAGCGGGTGAATCCGGTGCGACCGGCAAGCAGACTGCGCCTAAGCTTGTTCACGTGGATCTCTTGATTGTAGCGGTCCTGACCGGCATCGTCGGCCTGGGACTCGGCATAGCGGGCATTTTGGCGTTCCGTTTCAGCGAACGCTCCCGCGATGCTGCCGACCTGCATTCCGAAGACGATCTGCCCGAGGGCATCGCCGAGGTGCTCGCCGTCCTCCAGTCGGCGGCGATCGTCCTCGACGCCGGCGACGACGTCGTCAAAGCCTCCCCGGCCGCCTATACGTTCGGCCTGGTCAGAGGGCATTCCCTGACGTCGCCGGAGATGCTCGAGGTCGTCGAGCGGGTGCGTGCGCGGGGGCTCATCGAAGAGATCGACCTCGAACAGAAGCGGGAGGCCTCCGACGCCGTCCTGCGCTACCTCCACGCGCGGATCGCGCCCCTGGGCACCGCGTTCATCCTCGTCCTCTGCGACGACCAGACCGAGTCGAAGCGCGTCGATGCCGTCCGCCGGGACTTCGTCGCCAACGTCTCCCACGAGCTCAAGACCCCGATCGGGGCGATGGCCCTCCTCGCCGAGGCGGTCACCGACTTCTCCGACGATCCGGCGGCGGTCGAGCGCTTCGGCGGGCGCATGCAGCGCGAATCGAAGCGCCTCACCCAGCTCGTCCAGGAGATCATCGACCTCTCCCGCGTCCAGGACCATGCCGCCCCGTCGACGACGGAGAAGATCTCGGCCGCCGAGGTCATCGACGACGCCGCCGACCGCGCGCACACCCGCGCCGAGGCGAAGCGGATCCACATCGAGATCGCCCCGCCCTCGAGCCTCCTCGTCGAGGGCAACTACGAGCTCCTCGTCAACGCGGTCCGGAACCTCATCGACAACGCGATCAACTACTCACCTGACGGCACCCGCGTGGGCGTCGGCGTCGAACTCGTCGACGAACGCGTCGAGATCTCCGTCACCGACCAGGGCATCGGACTGTCCCGGCAGGACACGGAGAGGGTCTTCGAGCGCTTCTACCGCGTCGATCCCGCCCGTTCGCGGATCACCGGCGGCACGGGCCTCGGGCTGAGCATCGTCAAGCACATCGTCGCCACCCACGGCGGTGAGGTCAGGGTGTGGAGCCAGCTCGGCAAGGGGTCGACGTTCACGATCGTCCTGCCGTTGGCCGGTACGCAGACCGTCGCCGAGGCGACCTCGACGGCGCCTGAAGGGGTGCTGCTCGAGCATTCGGCGCAGGCCGGGGGCGACGCGGTGCGGGCCGAGGGCGACTCGGCGCGAGCCGGAAGCGAGCAGAACGCCGACGAACAGCCTGCTGACGAACGGACCGGTGACGAACAGTCCGCTGAAGAACGGGCCGCCGACGGACAGCCCGGCGACGATAGGGTCGATGGGGACCCGGGGGACCGCCTCGGCGGGCGACGGTGACAACGGTGAGGGCCCGGAGGAGAATGGGACCGCCCAGGTTTTGCCCACTGGAAGCGAACAAAGGAAGCTCACGACGTGACTCGAATTCTGCTTGTTGAGGACGAGGATTCGTTCTCGGATCCGCTGTCGTACCTGCTCGGCAAGGAGGGGTACGAGGTGACCGTTGCCGATGACGGCCTCAAGGCCCTCGCGGAGTTCGACCGGAACGGCGCTGATCTCGTCCTCCTCGACCTCATGCTGCCCGGTGCCTCGGGCACCGAAGTGTGCCGCGAGCTGCGGGCGAAGTCGAACGTGCCGATCATCATGCTCACGGCCAAGGACTCGGAGATCGACAAGGTCGTGGGGCTCGAACTCGGCGCCGATGACTACGTGACGAAGCCGTACTCCTCGCGTGAGCTCCTCGCCCGCGTCCGCGCGGTGCTGCGACGCAACGTCGAAGCAGAGAGCTTCGACGATTCGATCCTCGAGGCCGGCGGGGTCCGGATCGATGTCGAGCGCCACGTCGTCTCCGTCCGCGGGGAGGAGCTGTCGATGCCGCTCAAGGAGTTCGAGCTCCTCGAGATCCTCGTCCGCAACTCCGGGCGCGTGATGACCCGCGGTCAGCTCATCGACCGGATCTGGGGCGAGGACTACGTCGGGGACACGAAGACCCTCGACGTCCACGTCAAGCGCCTGCGCGCGAAGGTCGAGCAGAACCCGTCCGAGCCGCAGCTCCTCACCACCGTCCGCGGCCTCGGGTACAAGTTCGAGGCATAACGGGCCCAGAAGAGCACAGACCAGACCCATACAGATACAGACCCATACAGGTACAGAAGGAGCCGCTCACTCGAAGTGAGCGGCTCCTTCGTGCTGTGGCGCAGATGGTGCGCGCCGGGAGATTCGGGCGTGCCGGGAGGCCGGTGCGGCCCGGCACGTGGCGTCAGCCGTTGGCGGCTGCGGTGCCTTCGGTCGCGGTCGTGCCCTCGGTCGACGTCGTGCCCTCGGTGCTCGCAGCACCTTCGGTCGGGGTCGAGGTCTCGGTGCCGGTGCCCTCGGTCGAGGTCTCCTCGGTGGCGTCGTCGGTCGGCACCGCCGACGGCGACTCCGACGGGAGGTACTCCTCGTAGTAGGGGAGGACGTTGGAGAGGACCTGGGTCTCGATGGTCTGCTCCTGGCCGCCCGTGGAGACGGTGACGTCGACGAGGTCACCGGGCTTTGCGTCGATGGGGTCGACGATGAGCTGCTCGCTGTCGGTCGACTGGGGGCTCTCGGGATCCTGGATGAAGGTCTCGCCGGCGGGAACCGACTCGGAGAAGGAGTCTCCGGAGACCGCGACCGTGACGTTGGCCGCCTCGGTGCCCTTGTTGATGAGCGTGAAGAACAGCTGGGCCGGGCCCTCGCCGCTCTCGTCCATGATGAGCAGGAGGCCGCGCACCTCGACGTCGCCGACCGTTCCCCACGCGCCGTCGCCGCCGTTGTAGCGGTACTCAGCCGTCTGCTGGGGGGAGATCAGGCTCGCGCATCCGCTGACGGGGATGACGAGCGCGAGGGCGGCAAGTGCGAGAGCTGCGCGGTTGTGCCGTTTCATTGTGCTCCTTGAAGTGGCAATACAAGATCCGTCTGTATACTACCCGGTTTTTGACCAGCTGTAGAACCTTGTCTGTGAACTTCCCGAGGCGCTGACGCCAACACGAGTTGCCCGGCTGACGACGTGGCCGACGGTGACGAAGACGACAACCTGACCGTTGTTCTCTGCGCGTCCGCTGGGAGGCCTGGGCCGCCTCGGCGAGATCCTGACGACTGCGGCCAAAAAGGCCGAGCCTAGCATGAGGAAACCCCATCCTGGACGATTTCTGTGGCGCGCCTCATGGTAAACTGGGATTCCGCGAAAGGGGTTTGAAGAGAATATGAGTTTCCAGGTCGGCGACACTGTTGTCTATCCACATCACGGTGCAGCGACAATCCAAGAAATCAGGCAACGAACCATCAAAGGTGAGGAGAAACTGTATCTCAAGCTCCAGGTCGCCCATGGTGACCTCGTCATCGAGGTCCCCGCGGAGAACTGCGATCTCGTCGGCGTCCGTGACGTCGTCGGCGAAGAGGGTGTGGAGAAGGTCTTCAACGTCCTGCGGGCGGAATTCGTCGAGGAACCCACCAACTGGTCTCGCCGGTACAAGGCGAATCTTGAGAAGCTGCAGTCCGGTGACGTGATCAAGGTCGCCGAGGTCGTCCGTGACCTCTGGCGCCGTGAACAGGACCGCGGACTGTCGACCGGTGAGAAGCGCATGCTGTCGAAGGCTCGCCAGATCCTCGTCTCCGAGCTCGCACTCGCGGAGAAGAAAGAGGAGTCCGAAGCCGAAGCGCTCCTCGACGAAGTGCTCGCGTCCTGAGCACCTGCGTCATCGTCCCGGCCGCAGGGTCGGGCACGCGCTTGGGGCACACCGAGCCGAAGGCCTTCGTCCAGGTGGACGGTCGCACTCTGCTCGCGCATAGTCTCGACGCCATCATCACCTCGGGAGTCGCCACCACGATCGTGGTCGCGGCTCCCGAGGTGTTTGTGTCCCTCGCCGAGGCGGAGGTCGCCGAAGTGCGCCGACGGTTCGCGGGGGGTGGCGGGTCTGGTCGGGTCGGTGGTGGTGCCGAGGCTGACGTGAGTGGCGGCAGCGGTGCGGGTGCCCACGAGAGCCGCGTCCGCCCGGGGCAAGTCGAGATCATCGTCGTCCCCGGTGGTGCCGACCGTGTCGAGTCCGTCGAGGCGGCCCTCACGGCAGCCGGTGACCCGGACATCGTCCTCGTCCACGACGCCGCCCGCGCGCTCACCCCGCCGGCGGTGTTCGACCGGGTGACCGATGCTGTGTCGTCCGGCGCCGAGGCGGTCGTGCCCGTCCTGCCCATGATCGACACCGTCCGCCGGGCCGAGGAGTCCCCGAGGCGGATCCCGCTCGACGATGACGCCGATCTCGAGCCGGATCCACCTCGGGAGCAGCCGGATCCACCTCGGGGGCACGCGGCCGAGGTCGAAGTCCTCCGCGGCGACCTCGACCGGGGGAGTCTGCGCCGGGTCCAGACCCCGCAAGGCTTCGCCGCCGAGACACTGCGGCGTGCCCATGCGAGCTACCGGGAGGAAGTCCGGACACTCGGCGCCGGCGCCCGCGAGGCGACGGATGACGCGGGACTCGTCGAGCGCCTCGGCGTCGATGTCGTCGCGGTGGCCGGGGACGAGGAATCGCTGAAGATCACGTACCCGCTCGACCTCGTCCTCGCCGAGCACATCGCCCGCGAGCGCGGCCGGTCGCATCCCGCCTCGAGGTGAGCGCTCAGGCGTGCGCGCTGGCCGGCACCTATCCTGGAAGTCGACGACTGCCTCACCGCGCAGACGACTGCCTCACCGTTTAGGAGCCACGCGATGACCATTCCCCGGACCGGAATCGGTGTCGATGTCCATGCGTTCGCCGACGACCCCGACCGCGAACTCTGGGTCGCCGGCCTCCTGTGGCCGGGGGAGCGTGGCCTCGACGGCCATTCGGACTCCGACGTCGCCGCGCACGCGTGCTGTGATGCGCTCTTCTCCGCTGCCGGCCTCGGCGACCTCGGCGCGCACTTCGGCGTCGATCGCCCGGAATTCGCGGGGGCATCCGGGGTGAGCCTCCTCGCCGAGGCGGCCCGACTCGTCCGCGCAGCCGGGTTCGAGATCGGCAACATCGCCGTCCAGGTCATCGGGAACCGCCCGAAGATCGGCAAACGGCGCAGCGAGGCGCAGGAGGCGCTGAGCCAGGCGGTCGGCGCCGAGGTGTCCGTGTCGGGGACGACGACGGATGCGCTCGGTCTCACGGGTCGCGGTGAGGGCGTGGCCGCGATCGCGAATGCGCTGGTGTACCGGCCATGAGAATCCTCTTCCAGGGTGCGGGTGCGGTCGGCCTCGCAGGTGCCGCGCTGCTCGGTCACCGGCACGAGACGGTCGTCGTCACCCGAACCCTGCTCGACCGACCGCGGGCTGCCTATCCGCGGCGGGTGCGGTGGCTAGATGCATTGAGCGAATCGGACACCGGGGAACCCGGCTGGAGTGTCACCGAGGTCGCCGCGACGAGGCGGGTGACGGTCACCGATTGGGCCGGCATCGACGCCGCCGGCGGATTCCGGATCGCTGCGGCCGACGATGACACGGGCGCGTCGGGCTCTCCCGGGTCCGGCGTCTCGGTGGCGCGGGCCCGCGCCGCTGCCCAGCACGGGAAGCGCACGCGCCGTCGCGTGCCGACGACGTGGGATCTCGTCGTCCTCACCACTCGACCGGGCGATCTCGACGCGGCGGTCGCCTCGGCGTTCAGGGCCGTCGCCCCGCGGTGGCTGGCCATCACGAGCCAGGTCGACGGGGACGTCGACATCGCGAAGGGGATGTTCCCCGGCGCCGAGGTCGTCGTCTTCTCTCCGGCGTTCCTCTCCGAACGGCTCGATGCCGCACCCGGCGTCGACCCCGGTCATGAGGTGCGGTTCTGGTCGCCGTTCGGGGCACCGGTCTTCCTCGCCGCCGGTCCGAAGCATCCGCTGCGCGCACTGACCCGTGAGCTCGGTCCGGCCGTCGTCACCGTGCCGCTCGACGTTCTCATCGCCTCACCGGCGCTCTTCATCCCGTACGTGGCGCAGCTGAGTGCCGGGGGAGGGGAGTGGGATCGCCTGCTCGATCATCTGCGGCTGCCGAGCGATGCCGCCGCCGAGGCGGTCCGTGCCGTGACCGGAATGCCGGTGCCGGTCGTGCCGGCGGTCGCCCGCATGGTGCTCGAGACCGCCGACCGGATCTCGCCGATCCCGATGCGTGAGTATGCCGGACGCCATTTCGCCAGACACGAGGGTCAGACGCTCGCGATGCTCGACGGGTGGATCGGCGCAGCCCGCGAACACGAAGCATTGAGCGCGCTGGCCGCTGAACTGCGGGAGCGCATCGGCGGGCGCTGAGAACTCAGCGCCCGCCGGGCAGAGGCCGCAGCGTCAGTCCGGTCGAGTCGGGGGACGCTGTCAGTCGTCGGCGTCGATGATGCTGCGCAGCGCGGCGAGGTGGGATCTGTAGGCGGAGAGACCCGCCGGTGTCAGCGACAGCCACTGCCGCGAGCGGCCGAGCCGGACGATGCTCGTCTCGTCGACGTAGCCTGCGTCGATGAGCTGTGACAGGTGCTTGCTCAGCGCCGATTTGGAGATGTCGAGGCGAGACTGGATCTCACCGAATTCGATGCCCTTCGCCTGTGACAGCATTGCGCTGATGCGCAAGCGGATCGGGGCGTGGATGAGCGGATTGAATTCGGCGTCAGGCACTGTGGTGTCCCTTGCGCTTCGGCCAGTGCTTCTCGGCCGCGTCGAGGAGGATCGGGAGGAGGCAGAGAAGGCCGGCGATGATCGACCAGGCACCGGACACGGTGTCTCCGTCATGGCCGAACAGTGACGCCACCACGGATGTCCCGCCGACAAGCAGCATCGCAATGCAGACAAGTGTGAGGAGGACCTTCCACTGGATTCTGACGAATCGATACCCCTTCGGACACCACACGTACCTCACGAGAAGAACGACCTGGACGACCATGGCAGCGGTGAGCGCGATGACCGCGCTGACAGCGATCGCTGAACCGGGTGGTGCCGCGAGGTTGGTCCAGGCGAAGCCGAAGTTCAAGGCTGCGCTGTACACGAACAGCCACTTGGGGATGTGTCCGGAGGAGGTCTTCCTTTCCTCCCAGCGCGCAGCGAGGAGTGCTCGGCGCGCCTCTTCTCGGTCGTGGTCTGAGGCCTGTTGTGTTTCCATAGAGGAAACTCTACCTCAATGTTTCCATGATGGAAACACAAAGAACGGCCCCGCATCGCGCTGACTGCGCGGTGCGGGGCGACTCGACGACCACCTCGGCGACGGGGACCGACGGATGTCCCTCTGACGGGAGGGTCCGTATCACACCTCGGCGACGATGCCCTTCGCCCGGTTGCGGCGGGTCACGGCGATGCCGATGAGGTAGAGGGCGGCGGTGAAGATGAGCGTGCCGATGATCTGGGTGCGGACCGATTCGACGGTGAGGCCGAGGATGATGATCACGGCGATGCCGGCCAGGGCCGCGTACGTCAGCCAGGGGAACAGCCACATCTTCAGCGGCAGCGGGGTGCCGGCGGCCTCGGCGCGGCGGCGGAGGATGAGCTGCGAGACGAGGGTGGCGACCCACGTGACGATGAGAGTCGAGCCGACGATCTGGAGGAGGATGCCGAGCACCTCGGCGGCCCAGAAGTAGTTGAGGGCGACGGCGATGAAGCCGAAGACGGACGTCGCGAGGACCGCGGCGACGGGAACGCCGCGCCGGTTCGTGCGGCCGAGGCCGGACGGCAGCATCGAGCGGCGGGCCATCGAGAACGACATGCGGGAGGCGCCGTAGATGTTCGCGTTCATCGACGACAGCAGCGCGATGACGATGACGGCGGCGAGGAGGGAGGCGATGAACGGCAGGCCCGCGGTGTCGAGGACGGCGACGAACGGCGAGTCGGCGAGGCGGGGATCGGTCCAGTCGAGGACGAGGACGATGATCGCCACCGAGCCGATGTAGAGGAAGAGGATGCGCCAGACGATCGTCTTGATCGCCTTCGACACCGAGCGGCTGGGGTCGGAGGTCTCGGCGGCGGCGACCGCGACGATCTCGATGCCGCCGAAGGCGAACGCGACGACGAGGAGTCCGGCGGCGACACCGGGGATGCCGGTGGGCATGAAGCCGTCGGCGAAGATCTCGGTCGGGGGAGCCGCCGGGGTCCAGCCGAGGAGGTAGGCGATACCGAGGACGACGAAGAGCGCGACGAAGGCGACCTTGATGAGGGAGAACCAGAACTCGAACTCGCCGAAGCTGCCGGAGGTCGTGAGGTTGATCGCGGTGAAGACGATCATGATGATGAGTGCAAGCACCCACTGCGGGACCGACGGGAGGTAGCCGGCGACGATCTGCGCGGCGGCGGTCGCCTCGGCGGCGACGACGAGGCACAGCTGCACCCACCACAGGGCGCCGACGGCGAACGCGGCGGCCGGGCCCATGGCCTTGCCGGCGTAGTGGGAGAAGGCGCCGGGGTTCGGGTCGGCGGCGACGAGTTCGCCGAGCGCCCGCATGACGAAGATGACGATGAGGCCGGCGACGACGTAGGACACGAGGACCGCGGGCCCAGCGGCCTGGACTCCCGCCCCGGAGCCGACGAAGAGGCCGGCACCGATCGCCGAGCCGAGGCTCATCATGACGAGGTGGCGGGGCCGCATTCCGGCCTTGAGGCCGGAGCCGTCGGGGGTGGGCTGAGGGCTGGTGTGGGCGGAGTCGGCGGTCACCGGCGACTGCGAATGTGAATCAGGCACCAGAGCAGTCTAACGGGCGCAGGGTGATGCCCGTCTCACGGGGTGGGGTGTGCCACGGTGATCCGTCGTTGTGGTGTAGGGGTGCAGGGCTCGGTCGTCGTGGACTGTGTGCGGGGCTCAGTCGTCCTGGACGTCAGGCGCGGCTCAGTCGTCGCGGGCTTCAGGCGCGGCTCAGTCGTCCTGGAGGTAGACGAGGCCGTTGCCGTCGGGGTCGGTGAACGAGAACATCGGAGGTACCCCGGGCCAGCGCAGCACCTCGTCGTTGTGGATCGTCACACCGGCGGCCGAGATGCGCTCGTGCGCCTCCTCGGCGTCGGGTGTCTCGAGGCGGATGGCGACGGGGATCTGACTGCCCTGCGGGATGAGGACGATCGCGACGTCCGATCCTGGCGGGGCCACTTCGACGATGCGGTTGCCGGGCATCGGCTCGCCGTCGTAGGTCACCGAGCATCCGAGGACGTCGGTGTAGAAGCGGGTTGCCTCGTCGAGGTCGCTGACGGGGACGGAGACGCTGATGATTCTGCTCGTCTTGGCCATGAGACCAGTGTGGTCGACGCACCGCGCGGTGTATAGGGGTGTACGGGGCGGGACTGCCGCGTGTGCGACGGGACTGCTCTGCGTCGCGCGGGTCTGTCGCGGGGTGAATGCCGCAGCGCCGCGACGCCGTTTCAGTGGCGTCGCGGCGCTTCGGTAGCCGCGCAGAGTCGTCGGACACTGCGTCGTCGTGCACTCCGCTGAAGAACCCTCAGCTCCCCCGCTTGATCCATTCGTCGAGGCTCGGCTTCTCCGCCTCGATCGACGTCGCCTCGCCGTGGCCGGTGAGGACGATCGTCGGATCGGGCAGAGCGAAGAGCCGATCCCTGATCGACTCGATGATCGTCTCGAAGCTCGAATGCGACCGTCCCGTCGCTCCGGGACCGCCGTTGAAGAGCGTGTCCCCGGAGAAGAGCACCGGTCCGACCGCGGACCCCGCCCCCGCCGAGGCGGGAACCGGCAGCCCGGTCTCGATGAAGAAGCTCGTCGACCCGGGGGAGTGGCCTGGCGTGTGCAGCGCCCTGATCGTCACCCCGCCGACCCGCCACGTGTCGCCATCGGCGATCTGCCCCTCGGGACGGTAGCCCTCGTAGGTCATGTCCCAGAGCACGTAGTCATCCGGGTTGAGGTAGATCGTCGGATTGCCCACCCGGCTCGCGAAGTCCCGGACGACGCCGACATGGTCGTCATGACCGTGCGTGAGGAGGATGGCCTTGACCTCTCTCGGCCCGACCGCCTCGGCGATGGCATCGACATCATGGGCGGGGTCGATGACGATGACCTCCGACTGATCCCCGACGATCCAGACGTTGTTGTCGACATCCCAGGTCCCGCCGTCGAGCGAGAACGTCCCGGACGTCACGACATGCTCGATCCCAGCCATCAGACTTCCACCACCGATCGCAGCACGGTTCCCTCTTCCATCTTCGCGAACGCCGCCTCGACGTCGCCGATGCCGATCCGCTCGGTGACGAACTTCTCGAGCGGCAGGCGCTTCTGCTCGTAGAGGTCGACGAGCATCGGGAAGTCGCGTTCGGGCAGGCAGTCGCCGTACCACGAGGACTTGAGGCTGCCGCCGCGACCGAACACGTCGAGCAGCGGCACGGTGAGCTCCATCTCCGGGGTCGGCACGCCGACGAGGACGACGGTGCCGGCGAGATCGCGCCCGTAGAACGCCTGCCGCCACGTCTGCGGCCGGCCGACCGCATCGATGACGACGTCGGCGCCGAAGCCGTTCGTCCGCTCCTGGATCGCGGCGACGACCTCGTCCTCGCTCATGCCCTTCGTGTTCACCGTCTCCGTGGCGCCGAGCTCCCTCGCCCACTCGAGCTTCCGGTCGTCGATGTCGAGGGCGATGATCGTGCCCGCTCCGGCGAGGTAGGACCCGGCGATCGCCGCGCAGCCGACTCCGCCGCAGCCGATGACCGCGACCGACTTGCCGCGGGTGACCCCACCGGTGTTGATCGCCGCGCCGATGCCGGCCATGACTCCGCAGCCGAGCAGACCGACGACCGCCGGATCCGACTCATCGACCTTCGTGCACTGGCCGGCGGCGACGAGCGTCTTCTCCGCGAACGACCCGATCCCCAGGGCCGGGGTGAGTTCGGTGCCGTCGGTGAGCGTCATCTTCTGCTCGGCGTTGTGCGTGTTGAAGCAGTACCACGGCTCCCCGCGCTTGCACGCGCGACACTCGCCGCACACGGCACGCCAGTTGAGGATGACGAAATCGCCGACCTCGACGTTCGTCACGCCCTCGCCGATCTCCGAGACGACCCCAGCCGACTCGTGCCCGAGGAGGAACGGGAAGTCATCGCTGATCCCGCCCTCGCGGTAGTGCAGATCCGTGTGGCAGACTCCGCACGACTGGACGTCGACGACGACCTCACCGGGGCCGGGGTCGGGGATGACGATGTCGGTGAGCTCGACCGGTGCGCCCTTGCTGCGTGCGATGACGCCCTTGACAGTCTGTGGCATTGCGCCTCCTAGGGGTGATCGGTGCGCGACCGCGACGGCTGCGCGCCGATGGGGGTTCGTACGCTGTCCACCCTATCGACGCCACCCGACCGGCGACCACCGCGTCCGCATCGTGTGACGTCAGCGCGACCTCCGTGGGATCAGGAGGGGCAGGACCCTCTCGCCGAGGCGGGGTGACGTGAGCGCGCATGCGCAGCGGGGCGCCTCCCGAAGGTGGGAGACGCCCCGCTGTCGCTGATCAGGTGTTGCGTGGGTCGGTGATCAGTCGACGTCGGTGTCCGGGTGCTTGCGCAGGTGCACGATCGCTGCGGCGAGCCCGCCCCAGACCGTGACCATCGCGATGATCATCATGATGATGGCTGACGGTTCCATCAGTTCCCTCCTCGTGTGGTCTCATCGGCGGCATGCCGCCCGGTGTGGTGGCCCTTCTGCTCCTCGGCGACGGAATCGGCGATCGCCGCGTCCGCCTCCTCGATCGTCTTCCTCGGCCACCTGATGAGCGAGAGGACGACCGCGATGACGATGAGGAGTGCGATCATGCCCCAGCCGAAGACGCCGATGATGAGCGCCGGGTATTCGCCGTAGCCCTCGGTGGCGTAGGTGATGATCTGGGTGATGAGCATGTACGCGAGCACCAGAGCGGTGACGCCGCCGAGGATGATCATCCAGAACCAGCCCACCTTGAAGCTCGAGATCGCGTTGAGGTGATCGCGCAGCACGGGCAGCTTGCGGGCGAACCAGCCGACGACGATGAGGCCGACGACGGCCGCGCCGACGATGCCGATGTTGTTGGCGAAGGCATCCATCGTGTCGAGCACGTAGAGGGCGGTGACCGTCGACATGAGCAGGATCGAGATGATCGCCATGGCACCGCCGACGAGGAGGATCGAGGCCTTGTTGCCGATCCCGAACTTCTCGCGCAGCGCCTGGATCGGCACCTGGACGATCGAGATGAGCGAGGTGAGACCGGCGAAGACGAGGCATGCGAAGAACGCGAAGCCGAAGAGTCCGCCGCCGGGCATCTCGGAGATCAGCGTCGGGAAGGCGACGAACGCCAGTCCGATGCCGCTGGTCGCGACGTCCGAGACCTGCGAGCCCGACGCTGCGGCCATGAAGCCGAGCGCGGCGAAGACGCCGATGCCGGCGAGGATCTCGAAGCCCGAGTTCGAGAATGCGACGACGAGGCCGGAGCCGGTGAGGTTCGTCTTCTTCTTCAGGTACGACGCGTACGTGATCATGATGCCGAACGCGATCGACAGCGAGAAGAAGATCTGCCCGTAGGCCGCGATCCACACCGCGGGATCCGACAGGGCGGAGAAGTCCGGGGTGAACAGCGCATTGAGGCCCTCGGCCGCACCGGGCAGGAACAGTGCGCGGATGACGAGCGCGAGGAAGAGGATGATGAGCAGCGGGATGAAGATCTTCGAGAAGCGGGCGATGCCTGCCTGCACGCCGCCGAGGAGGACACCGAGGGTGATCACCCAGACGACGATGACGAGGATGAGGATCATCGGCACGAACTCGAACGAGACGCCCGGATCGCCCATCTGGAGGAAGCTGCCGAAGAAGTAGGTCTCCGCGTCATCGCCCCACGCCTGGTTGAGCGAGAAGAACATGTACGCCCCGGCCCAGCCGATGATCGCGGCATAGTAGATGCCGATGACGACGGCCACGCCGGTCTGGAACCAGCCGATCGGCTCCGCGACCTTCGTCGCCATGCGGAACGCCAGCGGCGCCGAGCCGCGGGAGCGGTGGCCCATCGCGTAGTCGAAGAAGAGCAGCGGGATGCCCGCCGTCAGCAGTGCGACGAGGTAGGGGATGATGAAGGCGCCGCCGCCGTTCTCATACGTGACATACGGGAAGCGCCAGATGTTGCCGAGGCCGACTGCCGAACCGATGGCTGCGAAGATGAACGCGCCGCGGGTGGCGAAGACCTCCCTCTGGGGTGTGGTGGTAGACATGATGACCTTTCGTAGTTCACCGCCAGGAGGCGACGATGCCTCCTGCTTGCGGATGATCGACTTCCATTTTACTGGGAGTTGCTTGTGAGTGGTGGCGCTCATCACGTGTCGCGGGTCACAATTCGGCACCGAATGGTCTCGGTTCGGGAGTGATCCATCCCCGGTAGACTTGGGCGGGTGACTATCGCCTTGTATAACCTCGCCACCCGCACGACCGAAGATCTCCGGCCCGTCATCGACGGCCACGTCGGGATCTACACGTGTGGCGCCACGGTGCAGGGCGAACCCCACATCGGGCATCTGCGGTCCGCGTCGGTCTTCGACGTGCTCCGCCGCTGGCTGCTCTACCGCGGCTACGACGTCACCCTCATCCGCAACGTCACGGACATCGACGACAAGATCCTCTCGAAGTCCGTCGAAGAGGGACGGCCCTGGTTCGCCCACGCCTACCTCTACGAGCGCGCCTTCACCGCCGCCTACGACGCCCTCGACGTCCTCCCGCCGAGCTACGAGCCCCGGGCCACCGGCCACATCACGGAGATGCACGAGCTCATCAGCCGCCTCATCGAGGCCGGTCACGCCTACCCCGCGCTCGACGGCAGCGGGGACGTCTACTTCTCGACGACCTCGTGGCCCGACTACGGGGAGCTGACGAACCAGCGGCTGGCGGACATGGAGCCGGCCGAGGACTCGGACATGCGCGGGAAGAAGGATCCCCGGGACTTCGCGCTGTGGAAGGCGCACAAGCCCGGCGAACCGGAGACCGCCTCATGGCCGTCCCCGTGGGGACGCGGCCGCCCGGGCTGGCACATCGAATGCTCGGCGATGTCGACGAAGTACCTCGGGTCGCACTTCGACATCCACGGCGGCGGCCTCGACCTGCGCTTCCCGCACCACGAGAACGAGCTCGCCCAGTCCCGTGCCGCCGGTGACGAGTTCGCCAACATCTGGATGCACTCGGGCCTGCTCAACGTCGGCGGGGACAAGATGTCGAAGTCGCTCGGCAACTCCGTCTTCGCCTCCGACCTCTTCGCCCGCTTCAGCCCGCTTGCGGTGCGCTACTTCCTCACGAGCGCGAGCTACCGCTCCGTGCTCGAGTACTCGCCCGAGGCGATGGAGCGCCAGACCGCGTCGCTCGAGCGGCTCTCGAACTTCCTCGACCGGGCCCGGCAGGCGCTCGGGGACGAGGCACCGCCGCTGCCGAACGTCGCAGCGGCCTACGCCGACCGCATCATCGACGTCCCCGTCGAGTTCGCCGCCGCCCTCGACGACGACCTCGGCGTGCCCCGCGCGCTGTCCGTCGTCTTCGCCCGCGTCACCGAGGGCGCGAAGCTCCTCGACGCCGGTTCCGACAAGCCGGAGCTGGCCCGGATCGTCGCCGAGGTGGAGCTCATGCTCGACATCCTCGGCGTCAACCCCAGCGCCGAGGTGTGGGGCAGTGCCGACGGCAGCGCACCGGCGGCAGCCGCCCTCGATGCGCTCGTCGGCGACCTCGCGAGCAAGCGGATCGCGGCGAAGGCGGAGAAGGACTATGCGCAGGCCGATGCGATCCGCGATCAGCTCGCCGCCGCCGGTGTCGCGATCGAGGACACGACCGACGGCTACCGTTACCATCTCAAGAACAGCTGAGACCGCGGACGCGCCCGGGCAGACCCGGGCACCGCACCCAGCACCGACGAACCAAGAGGACTGACATGGCTTCCAACCCACGCTCCGGCGGGTCGAAGAAGAAGGGCCCGCCCAAGGGATCCGGCGGCAAGCACCGCCGCAGCCTGCAGGGCAAGGGGCCCACGCCCAAGGCCGAGGACCGCGTCTACCACAAGGCGCACAAGGCCGCGCAGGCGAAGCGGGCCGCCAACGCCTCGGCGCAGGCGAAGCGGAAGAAGAAGGAGCTCGGGCCGAACATGGTCGCCGGGCGCAACTCCGTCGTCGAAGCACTGCGTGAGGAGGTGCCGGCGACCGCGCTCTACGTGGCCAGCCGCATCGACTCCGACGACCGGGTCAAAGAGGCGATCAAGCTCGCCTCGGCCCGCGGCATCTCGATGCTCGAGGCCAGCCGGTCCGACCTCGACCGGCTCACCGAGACGCGATCCATCAGGGCATCGCCCTGCAGATCCCGCCGTACGACTACGCCGATCCCCGGGACCTCCTCGAGTTCGCCGCCGACCGGGGCGAGGCTCCGCTCATCGTCGCTCTCGACGGCATCACGGATCCGCGCAACCTCGGCGCGATCGTCCGCTCCGTCGCGGCCTTCGGCGGGCACGGGGTCATCATCCCCGAACGCCGCGCGGCATCGATGACGGCGGCGGCCTGGAAGACCTCGGCCGGGGCCGCCTCGCGGATCAAGGTCGCGCAGGTCGTCAACCTCGCCCGCGCGATCGACGAGCTGAAGAAGCAGGGCGTCTTCGTCGTCGGCCTCGACATGGACGGCGACGTCGACCTGCCCGAGCTCACCTTCAGCAGCGACCCGCTGTGCATCGTCGTCGGCTCCGAGGGCAAGGGCCTCTCCCGCCTCATCGCCGACAAGTGCGACCAGATCGTCTCGATCCCGATCGCCGCGACGACCGAGTCGCTCAACGCCGGCATCGCCGCAGCCGTGAGTCTCTACGAGGTCGCCCGCGCCCGTCGGGGGTGAGCGTTTTCAGCCGCCGCCCGGGCGCTGCCGGCCCTCTGGGCGCCGATCAGATGCGCCCTTCGGGTTGCTGCCGCAAGGGTGAGAGTGTCCCTCAGGCGTCGAGGCTCGTGCGGTAGTCCTGTTCGCTCATCGCGCCGACGCGGGAGTGGCGGCGGCTGTAGCCGAAGTAGATGAGCGCCCCGACGAGCATCCAGATGCCGAAGACCGCCCAGGTCACGCCGCCGAGGTTGAGCATGAGGAACGCACAGGCGAGTGCGCCGAGCACGGGGATCGTGTACCCCAGCGGCGCCTTGAAGGTCCGCTCGAGCTGCGGCTTCGTCACGCGCAGGTAGATGACGGCGACGTTGACGAGGCAGAACGCGAAGAGCGTGCCGATACTCGTCGCGTTCGCGAGCTCTCCGAGCGGGATGAGCGCTGCGGTGATCGCGACGAGGGTGCCGGTGACGAGCGTGCCGACGAGCGGGGTGCCGGTGCGCGGGGAGACGACGCCGAAGAGGCGCGGAACCATGCCGTCGCGCGACATCGTCAGCAGGATGCGCGACTGTCCGTAGAGGACGGTGATGACGACGGAGAAGATCGCGAGCACCGAGGAGGCGGCGAAGAGGAAGACCGCGAAGTTCGACTGGGTGATCTCATGGACGATCTGGACGAGCGGAGCCGTCGAGGTCTCGAACCACTCCCACTCCCTGGCGCCGATCGCGGTGACGGCGACGAGCACGTACATCGTCGTGACGATGACCATCGAGAGGATGATCGCCCGCGGCAGATCCCGCTTCGGGTTCTTCGCCTCCTCACCGGCGGTCGAGGCGGCGTCGAAGCCGATGTAGGAGAAGAAGACGACCGAGGCCGCCGCCGTGACTCCGGCCGCGCCCATCGGCAGCAGCGGTTCGAAGTTCCCGGCCTGGAACGCGGTGAACGCGACGATCGAGAAGAAGACGAGGATGCCGATCTTGACGAACACGATGATCGTGTTGACGATGCCGGACTCCTTCGCCCCGCGCATGAGCAGGATCGTGGCCAGAGCGACGACGATGAGGGCGGAGAGGTTGATGACCCCGCCGGGCTGTTCGGGACCCGAGGCGAGGGCCGGGGGCAGCTCGAGTCCGAAGATCCGCAGCGTCTCATTGACGTAGTCGGCCGCACCGACGGCGACCGCGGCGACGGACACGGCGTATTCGAGGACGAGGCACCATCCGCAGACCCAGGCCACGCCCTCACCGAGGGTCGCGTACGTGTAGGAGTAGCTCGACCCCGAGACGGGCACCATGCCCGCCATCTCCGCGTAGCTGACGGCCGAGAGCAGTGCCGTGATGCCTGCGAGGATGAACGCGATCCACACCCCGGGGCCGGCGATCGGCACGGCCTCGCCGAGGATGACGAGGATGCCGGTGCCGAGCGTCGCGCCGACGCTGATCATCGTCAGCTGGAAGACACCGAAGGTGCGCCGCAGCTCCTTCGAGTTCGCATCCTCGGTGTCCTTGATCATGCTCGTGATCGACTTGCGTCGTCCCAATTGGCGGACGATTCCTGTGCCCTGCCCCGACGGTGGGGCAGGCGTGTGCTGCGGAGAACTCATTGAGCCATTGTCACATGTCGTTCACAGGCCGCTGACACCGAGGTTTGACCGTGATCGGGGTGAACCGCCTCACACCTGGGACGACGCCCGCAGTGGCCGCGTGCGATGAGGTTCAGATCACACTCGCCGAGGCGGTCGGACCGATCCGGTCAGGCAGGGACGGTTGCTCATGCCGGGGCAGGTGCGGACGGTCAGTGTCGGAGGGTTGGGGGCTCACACGTCAGGGGTGAACCGACCGTCGTGGGCCATCCAGCCGCCGTCGACGAGCTGCGAGGTGCCGGTGACGTACGAGGACGCGTCGGAGGCGAGGAAGAGAACCGGTCCGGCGATCTCGTGGAGGCGGCCCCACCGGCCCAGCGCCGTCTTGTCCGCGTAGGCCTCCCACCACGTCTCGTCGGCCTTGATCTGCTGCGTCAGCGGAGTGTCGAAGGGGCCCGGCAGGATCGCGTTGACCCGCACGCCAGCGGGGCCGAGCTCGCTCGCGAGCGTCTTCGTCAGCTGGACGACCCCGGCCTTCGCCGCCGCGTAGAGGCCCTGGCCCGGTTCGACGGTGAGCGCCCTGAATGACGCGTAGGTGACGATCGACCCGCGTCCGCGCTGCGCCATCTGCGCGCCGAACCCGCGCATCAGCCGGTACGTGCCCTTGAGGTTGATGTCGATGACCCGATCGAACTCGTCGTCGGTCGTCGCCGTCAGGCGTTTGCGGACGTTCGCCCGGGGGTGATGACGAGGACCTCGGCAGCGGGGTGGGCGGCGACGAGAGCGTCGACGGAGACCGGATCGGTGATGTCGACGACGGCGGCCTCGGCGCTGCCCCGATCCTCCCCGCGCGCGCCGTCTGAACGGGCATCGCCGGCCCCGCCGGACTCGCCCGGCGTGTCAGCCGCGTGCGCGCCGA